>CAMQUV010000200.1 GCA_947037995.1 uncultured Rikenellaceae bacterium | reverse complement strand
CTTTGTCAGAGTATTTCTCATAAGCAGTTTTTAAATGTGTAAAACCCTTAATACACCAACCGCACCAACTTCCCCAGAAGTCCAATACGACCCATTTTCCCGAGTAATCCGATAGTGATTTTTCACCTCCATCAATACTTGGCAAAGTAAAATTGGGTGCCTGCGCTCCAACTTTAATAGTCTCTTTGGCTTTCATATATGCTTTATACTCAACCAGTGCAACCATCCTCTTGTCAATTAAAGATTTGAATCTTCCGTTACGAACTCTATCGCTGAGCAAGGTAACCAACGAATCAACATCCTTAGATGCCACCTTAGTCATACGAAATCCCGACAAATCAGCATCCGGATTGGCAATTATATCTTGCTTGAACTTTTCGCTCAACACCTTATGCAAATCACTATATTCTTTGTACAATTCATTAGAAACTTTCTTGTCCTTCTCCTTCATTAACTTCTGCATAAGCTCGTGCATTTGTTTATGAATAACCATTCCCTCCATATTTTGCTCGGCAAATTCTCGGTGAAAATCGCTCCCCGAAACCTTATAATCTACCACGCCACTCTCAGCCTCAGCTACGTCAATAATAATTTTATCGCCCGGCATAATCTGTGACATAATCACTCTATGACCAGGAAATGATGGACGTCTACCTTTACTCTGTTCAACATCTTTTATCGCACATAAAACGAAATCAAGTGTATCCGTTGGATTTGCGAGGTCAAACTCGACCACCCCATTGACCGCAACAAGCGTATCAAGCACCTCTCTATCTGCTCCCCAGATATGAGATATTCTAACTATCGTATCGTTACCCCAAGCTGGAGCATTGACCACAACAGCGTGTTTTTGCGTGCAGGCACCTAGTGCGACAGCACAAATAGCCAGCGGAAGAAATTTTTGTAATTGTTTTTTCATAATAATGTTAATTTTTTTAATGGATTCAGTAAATTAATAATTTAGTCATATAATACATAGACGTAAAAACCCTGGATTTAAGATTTACCTAATTGAAGAAAAATAAATTAAGCAGCCTCCAATTTTCAGAAGAAGCTGCTTAATATAGTCTATTCAAGTATTACAATTTGCAACGTTATTTCGTCACAGGAGTGAATTTCGAGTCTGTATTCCAAAGCACAAAGCTCCAGATGTCAGTTTGTTCGTCAATCACTTTGCTAGTAGGTTTACCAGCTCCGTGACCAGCATTAGTCTCAATACGAATAAGCGTCGGGTTATCACAGCTTTGTGCAGCTTGAAGCGCCGCAGCAAATTTAAATGAGTGTGCCGGAACGACTCTATCATCGTGGTCAGCCGTAGTCACCATAGTAGCAGGGTAACATACACCTTTTTTCACATTATGAAGAGGAGAATATTTGTAAATATACTCAAATTCTTCTTTCACGTCGCTCGAGCCATATTCAACAACCCATCCCCATCCGATAGTAAACTTATGATATCTAAGCATATCAAGCACACCGACAGCTGGTAGAGCAACGGCATAAAGGTCTGGGCGCTGTGTAAGGCAAGCTCCAACAAGCAGTCCGCCATTAGAGCCACCTGCGATAGCAAGTTTTTCTGGTGAAGTATATTTCTCAGCAATCAGGTATTCAGCAGCACCGATAAAGTCATCAAACACATTTTGTTTGTTTTCTTTCATACCGCCTTTATGCCATTTTTCGCCATACTCACTGCCACCACGAATATTAGCAATAACATATACTCCGCCTTGTTCAAGGAAAGCAATACGTGTAGGGCTAAATCCAGGAGTTAGAGGGATACTAAAACCGCCATAAGCATAAAGATATGTAGGATTTTGTCCGTCCATTTTAATTCCTTTTTTGTGCACAATAAACATAGGCACCTTAGTTCCATCTTTCGATGCAAAGAATTTTTGGTCAACAACATAGTCATCAGCATTAAAGTCAACCTCAGTACGATAGAATACTGTGCTCGCGCCAGTAGCTATATCATAAGTATAAGAAGTAGACGGCACATTAAAGCTCGAGAAAGCATAGAAAACCTCAGTATCAGTTTTCTCACCAGAGAAACCACCAGCAGAACCGATGCCAGGAAGCTCGACTTGGCGAACTTGTTTCCCCTCATAGTCATATTGATATATACGCGAGGTAGCGTTTTCAAGATAAGATAGGAACATAAATCCACCCGCCGTAGAAACACCTTGTAGTAGATTTTCAGTTTCAGCTACAACATCAACGCACTCTTTAATATTATTAAGGTTGATTTTAATCACTTTATTATTAGCAGCACCCTCATTAGTAGAGACATACGCCCAATTATTAATTACATCAATAATAGAATATTCGTGTGCAAATCCTTTGAAAAGTGTTTTAAACGGAGCTTTCGACCCAGCTTTCCGAAACAACAATTCTGTACCATAAGTTCCTTCTGAGCCATTGATAAATTCCCATTTATTGTCTTCGTCAGCGAAGCCGCTAAAATATCTAAGTGGATGTTTTGTATCTTCATAGATAAGTTTATCATTTTGTTGGTCCGTATCAATTTTGTGGAAATAGACTTTTTGGAATTCATTTTTTGTAGTAAGCGCCGAGCCTTTAGGCTCTTCGTATCTAGCATAATAGAATCCATCTTCGCCCCAACTAGCACCACTAAATTTCACCCATTTGATGACTTCAGGAAGTTTCTTTTTGGTAGCAATCTCAACGATATGAATTTCGACCCAGTCCGAGCCAGCAGCAGATAGTGAGTAGGCACAATACTTATCATCCTTCGAGTACGAAACAGCAGCCAGAGCAACAGTTCCATCTTTCGAGAGCGTATTAGGGTCTAGGAATATTTCTTGTTTTCCATCTTTTCCTTTTTGGAAGTACATAACGCTTTGATTTTGCAGACCGTTATTTTTAAATTGAAAGTAGTAGTCGCCCACTTTTCTAGGTGTACCAACTTTCGGATAGTCAAAAAGTTCGGTAAGGCGTGATTTCATTTGCTCGCGAAAAGGGATTTGCGCAAGGTAGTCCGTAGTCACATCATTTTGCGCCACGACCCACTCTTTGGTATCTTTTGCGTTATCATCTTCGAGCCATCTGTACGGGTCAGCAACCTGTGTACCGTGATAGTCCTCCACCACAGTCGAGTCCATTTTCGACACTGGATATGGTTTTGTTTCAATTTTCTTTTGCGCAGTTCCGCAAGCAGCGAGCGATAATGCCATAGAAGCTAAGATTATTTTTTTCATTTCTTTATATTATAG
>CAMQUV010000199.1 GCA_947037995.1 uncultured Rikenellaceae bacterium | reverse complement strand
GAGGTTCTCGCACCAGTAAGCGAGCCTCCGCACGGGGAGGCTTTGGCTCGCAGGGTATAGCCTGCAATTCACTCTGACATTTGCGCCCTTTGTGCAAGTACGCCTTCGAAGGCCTGTCGGGGGTGTTCTATTAGAACATCTCCGCTAGGGGAGGCCCTAGATATTCATAGCTTCGCCTATACCAATTGTTTAGACGTGATGATAGTTCTTATCAACTTTATTTCTTAAAAAAGACACTTCAATTCGCAATTGATGTTAAACTTTCAGACATTTTATTTTTTATTATTTATAGGTAGAGTATTTTTTTATATCTTTGCCATCAAATACACTCACAACAACCACCCTATTTATGGCAAAGTTAGCTCTGCAAAAGGAAATATCTATCAAGAACCGCCGTGCTCAGTTCGATTACGAGATACTCGAAACGTGGGTATCTGGTATTGTTTTGGCAGGTACTGAGATTAAATCCATCAGAATGGGTAAGGCCTCGTTGGTTGATTGTTACTGTTATTTTCACAATGGGGAGTTATATGTTAGAGGCATAAACATTTCGGAATACACTTGGGGGACATACAATAATCACATTCCCAAGCGCGACAGAAAACTACTTTTACAGAAAAAAGAGTTAACCAAAATTGAGCGTGCAATGGGCGACAATGGGCTTACGATAGTAGGGTTAAAGCTTTTCGTAAATGACAAAGGGTTTGCAAAACTCCTTATAGGAATAGGGAAGGGGCGTAAGTCGTTCGACAAGCGAGAGCACCTTAAAGAACAGGACTCCAAAAGGGAGTTAGACAGGCTATTTAAACGATAATTTAAAATTAAACAACTCATATAATATGTACAAATCGATTATTCGTCCACTTCTTTTCAGGCTTCAGGCGGAAACAATTCATCATTGTATAGTAAGAATGCTCACTATTCTGCGCTACATTCCGCTTGCTAAATCTATGATTAGGGCGATGTTTGCTATCAGAAGCCCGAAACTTCATAAAGAGGTGTTCGGACTTAAATTCCCGAATCCTATTGGACTAGCCGCAGGGTTTGATAAAAATGCTGAGGTCTTTGATATGTTGGGAACTATGGGATTTGGATTTATTGAAATCGGCACTGTAACACCGAAGGCGCAGGATGGAAACCCTAAACCTCGAATCTTCCGTTTGCCGCTCGACAAAGCTCTCATTAACCGTATGGGATTTAACAATAAAGGGGCGCAAGTTGCAGTAAACAATATCCGCAAACGTAAGAAAAGACCTATTATTGGAGGCAATATTGGCAAAAATACAGCCACTCTTAATGAGGATGCACCGAGTGATTATCTTAAAGCTTTTCGTGCTATGTATGACTATGTTGACTATTTCACGGTCAATGTCAGCTGCCCAAATGTCGCAAATTTGTGCGGACTACAAAATAAAAGTAACACGGTAGAAATCCTTAACGTGCTGCGCGAATTCCGTAAGGGACAGACCGATTATAGACCCATTTTGCTCAAAATTGCACCCGATTTGTCACAAGAACAAGTCGACGTTATGATTGATGTGGTAAACGAATGTAAAATAGATGGTATTGTTGCGGCGAATACTACCGTTTCCAGAGAAGGGCTCAAAACAGATAAGCAAACTATTGAAAATATCGCTAACGGGGGGCTCAGTGGAGCACCACTTACAAGTCGAACTGTTGGTATGGTGAAATATATTCACGAAAAAACTAATGGCGACATTCCTATCATTGGAGTGGGTGGGGTAATGACCGAACAAGATGCGCTTAACCTTATAGATGCAGGCGCTTCGCTGGTGCAAATCTACTCGGGATTTATCTACGAAGGACCAGCGCTGCCACGCAAAATCTGCAAACGTCTATTGGCTACCGATATAGCATAATAAGATATGATTACAGCACAGATTGTCACCATAGGAGACGAAATATTGATTGGACAAATCATCGATACAAACTCCACTTTTATAGCCAAAGAGCTTGAAAATATTGGCGTTACTGTGTCTGAGATATATTCTATACGTGACAACCAAAAGGCAATTATTGAAACGCTCGATAGCGCCCTCAAAAACCATCATATCGTTATCGTAACAGGAGGGCTCGGACCCACCAAAGACGATATAACGAAATTCTCACTCGCACAACTGTTTAACTCTGAGCTTGTTAGGGACGAATCTACGTTCACCCACGTCCGTGATATGATGCAGGCAAAAGGCATAGATTTTAATGAGCTCAACCAGTCGCAGGCGCTTGTCCCAAAGTGTTGCACGGTCATTAAAAACGAAAGTGGCACGGCCCCTGCAATGATGTTCGAGCGCGAGGGAAACATTCTTTTTTCGATGCCTGGAGTACCCTTTGAAATGCAAAATATTGTAGAAACTAAGGTTATCCCTGAGATTAAATCGAGATTTCAACTTGGTGACAACACACACAAAACTATTGTTACTTATGGACTTCCGGAGAGTATTTTGAGCAAAAGAATAGAGCAGTGGGAACAAAACTTGCCCGAAGGCTTTAAACTGGCGTATCTTCCTAATGCCAAAGGCGTTAGACTCAGAATTTCGGCTTATAATACGCCTAAAACTGAGGCGCTCGAAAAAATTGCGTTTGCTTTCGAGGAGTTGCGTGAGGAGCTGCGCGAACATTTCTTGGGTTATGAGCCTGTATCGCTACAAAGCTCCTTGGCAGAACTTCTTATTAAATTTAAATTAACGGTATCACTTGCCGAAAGCTGCACAGGTGGGGCATTGGCCTCCAAATTTACGGCTATGGCTGGCTCTTCCGCTTATTTCTTGGGCTCTGTTGTGGCGTATTCTAACAGTATGAAAACAAGTTCGCTTGGCGTACCTGCTGAGATAATTGCTGCGAAAGGGGCTGTGAGCACTGAGGTTGCGGAGTCTATGGCGGTTGGTGCGAGGGAACTTTCGGGGGCCGATTTCGGTATCTCCGTAACGGGTATAGCTGGACCGACTGGCGCTACGAATGGCAAGCCCGTTGGAACAGTTTGTTTCGGAATTTCGGGGGTTGATTTTGTTCATTCTGAGCAGGTTTTATTCTCAAATTCTAGGGAGTACAATATTGAAAAATCTTGCTCACACGCGCTGAATATTTTACGCAATTTTATCTACAATAAGCCGGACTAAAAACCATACAAATCGTAAATTATTATTTTTTTTACGATTTGACTGTTATTTACACACCTATACAGCACTAATATTATCACTTAGTTGTATCTTTGGCTGTG
>CAMQUV010000198.1 GCA_947037995.1 uncultured Rikenellaceae bacterium | reverse complement strand
TGCTACCGACAGTGGTTGATGTTCCGCCATTAGTTCTAACACGTCCTGGTTTTGATGAGATTGCTATATCCCAGTTGTTTTTAGCTGCAAGTGCAGTCTCTTCGGGTGAAAGTGAACCTGCCGTTGCTACTACTTTTCCTTCTGTAAGTGAAATGTAGTGCCATACTAAAGCATCAGTGGCTACTATCGTTAGTGTTTTTGTTTCGCCAACACCAACATTTGGATTGACTTCAGGTGCATTGCTTTTTTTCTCACACGAGGTGAATGTTGCTGCCGCTACTGCGAGCATTAAGATTAATTTTTTCATTGTGTTTAAGATTGTTTTTTATTGATTAATTATTTGTTTTTTATTATTTGAAAGCATATCTAATTCCCACCAAAAATTGTGTTCCCGAATTGACATACGATGGGTCTTTGAAATTGAATATATTATCCGCCTTGAGCGATACTTCAATAGTATGCTTTTTGATTCTAAACGGCTTAACGAGTGCAATTTTCCAAATGTTATAAGGGTTTGACTGAGTCACGATGATATTGTCATCACTATCTATTTCGCTATACTGTCTGGGCGAAGTGACTCTCCCAGCAAATTGAATCGATATTGGGCTATGTGCAATCTTACCTTTCCACGTCAGCGCAACAGTACCACTATGCAGCATATTGCCATCAAGTTGAGCGCCCGTAGAATTGTCAACAGCGTGCGAGTAGCTATAATTTGTTTTGAGCTCGAGCTGTCTGAAAAATGTATATGTTGCACTTACATCAACACCCATCAAAGTTGCGCTACTCACATTTTTATAATGCTTTTCGAGTACGCTGGTCTCTTTATTGAGCAGGTCGAATTGGGTAATTTTATTATTTATTTTATTGAAATACGGCGACGCCGAGATATTAAAATACCCTTTTGTAAATTCCGCCGACAGTGAGCTATACAGCCCGTTTTCCGCTTTCAAGTCGGGGTTGCCATAAATCCAGAACATACCTTGGTGGTTAAAATCATAGTAGAGCTCCTTTATACTAGGCGCGCGGTATGACGTACCAACACCCCCACGAAAAGTGAATCCATTTGTCTTATACATTAACGATATTTTCGGCGAAAAAGCCGAAGCAAAAGCCGAGTTATAGGTGTATCTAGCTCCCGCAACTATATCGAAATCTTTTAGCACTTCGTACTGTGCCTGCGCAAACACGTTATAATCTTCGATAGTTTTATTAGGAGCGTCTCCAAGAGTAGTGTTTGAAAAGTTGGACTCCTGGTTGAATTCAAATCCGCCGACAACCTCGAGCTTATCGTTTGGTACGAACGTGTGAATAGCTCTAGTTGAGAGGTAATATATTTCGTTCTCTCGTTGCAATTCATCATCCCTCATCTCCAATACATTATAGTCGAGATATTTGTCGTAATTGACACTAAACCTAGTTATATTTTTTTTGTTCTTAGTGGTATAATCACCATTAAAACCAGCCCCAATAGTGTATTTAAGTGAGTGTGCCACGTTGAGTGACCCATCAGGATTGAATGTTTCGTGGCTAAAGAATTTACTATTAACATTAAGGTTCAACCCTTCTGTCGGCATATATCCAAGTTTAAGGTTCGCACCATAATCTTCGTATTTTGTTGCCCCAGCTCGCCCCTCTTTCGACTCAAATCCGTCGGAGGCATTTCTGAACCCACTAGCCATACCAGTAAAATTCTTCTGCTTGAACCCAACATTTGCTCTAGTTCGTAATGTATTATTAGTCTCCCCCACTATATTCGCTCCGGCTTGGAACTTATGGAAAGGTTTTTTGGTAATAATGTTGACAACTGCTCCCACAGCATTCGACCCATAGAGCGCCGACGCAGCCCCATTTACCACCTCTATTTTTTGAATATTATTTACGTCTATCTGGTCAAGGTTTATCGACCCACCAGCCCCCTCGGCTATAAGTCTTTCGCCATCCACAAGAAAAACAACGTAGCGCGTATTAAGTCCTCTAATATTGACAGTAGTACCCATCGAGCCTGTGGATACAATCATTCCTGGAATATTATCTTGAAGGGCCTCAGCTACACTTGTTGCAGCAGAACGCTTGATATCAAGGCTATTTACTACGGTGGTCAGCACAGGAGTTTCAGAGAGTCTTTTGTACGTACGCGTACCTGTTACGACAACCTCATCTGCTTTCATAGAATTTTCGTGGAGCTTAAAATTGATAACAGTGTCGCTTGTCAAATCGAATATTTGCGTTTCGATATTATGACTTTCGAAATACATCGTTTTCAGAACAACTCTCCCCGATTTAACATTTTGAATTTGATAGCGACCTTCCGAATTGGTTTGACCGCCTTGCGTTGGGCTAGTAACATAAACGCCTGACAATGGCGTATTTGAGATAGAATCCACTACTATTCCAGTTATAGTAAAACCGGTAGTCTGCGCGTGGGCAGAGACGCTAAATATAAATATGGATAGGGTGAATAGTTTTTGTAATTTTTTAAGCATAAGAATTATTGTTTTTTTTCTG
Organism: uncultured Rikenellaceae bacterium; assembly: GCA_947037995.1. Lineage (GTDB taxonomy): Bacteria > Bacteroidota > Bacteroidia > Bacteroidales > Rikenellaceae > Mucinivorans. The sequence goes on along the minus strand of CAMQUV010000198.1, from coordinate 757 downwards.
ATGCAAAATTACGCTGGATTATTGGCGTGGACAATACCATAAAAACGGTAAATATAGCCCCTATTTTAGAGCTACGTAGCTAATATTAGTTATTGGCATACGTAGAGTCGATATATTTAGAGGTATAACAATAGTCTAAATTAAAATTTAGTGGTGTCCGGTTAAACTTTTCAAAATGTCACTTATATTACTGTAATTAAGTTAGTTATGTTGCTTTTCAAAAGAAGTGTGCTTGGAAAATTCATTTTCGATTACAATTAGAAAAACTCTGTTTTTCTGCGAGCCAAAGGTGTGAACAACACACGAGTTCTTCCCCCAGCGGAGGCGAGGTGGCAACGCCACTTGAAATTTGCCTGTCGGGGGGTCTTCACAGGCTTTGACTCTACCAGTTACAACCAACCCACACAATACGACAAGCTCAGCGGCGGTGCTAACAGCACTCGAGTTCTTCCCCCAGCCGTCGCTGAACAAGTCAGCGTCAGCAATCCGCCGTGACCAAATAACAAAAACAAAAGAACCAACCAACCAACCAACCAACCAACCAACTCAACAACAATCTGGCATAGGCGAACGAAGCCAGCGGAGGCTCGCCCTATATCTATGATAAGGGACGAGCTAAAGGGGGTAAACCCCCTCCCCCAGGCATCCTTTCGCCTGTAATTTGCCAAATTCATACTGCGGAGTAAATTGCATCCTATTGATAATGAGCCAAATACAGACCTTCCGAATACGACTGGTCTTTGACCCCCCAGCGGCG
>CAMQUV010000197.1 GCA_947037995.1 uncultured Rikenellaceae bacterium | reverse complement strand
ATTATTTCAGCGCTTAATGCACTAACGCTTTCACCGGTACTTTGCGTACTCTTTATTAAGCCTCCTAAACATAGCGAAGAGAGAAAAAAATCTCCTATGCAACGTTTTCATAACTCGTTCAATAATGGTTTTGATGCACTTATATCAAAATACCGTAATGCGTTGCACGTTTTGGTAAAGAGAAAAACTTTGGTAATGTTTGTGTTACTAATGTTTGGTGTAGGTACGTTCTTTTTGATGACAATTACTCCAACGGGATTTATCCCAAGTGAGGACCAAGGAACAATCTTCGCTGATGTGAAGCTTCCTGCTGGAACGTCGCGCGAGAGGACAGATAAAGTTTTAGCACAGATTGATAGCATTGCTGCTGGACTGCCGCTAATTACTGATAGACTTACTATCGGTGGAACCTCTATGCTTAATGGAACAGATGGGGCGAATGGACTTATCGTATTCTCGCTCAAAGTGTGGGACGATAGACCTGATACTACTACAAATATGGTTCTTGAGGAGCTTCGAAAAAGAACTTCGCATATCAAGGAAGCCACAATACTATATTTCACGCCACCAACTGTTTCTGGATTTGGTGTGGCCGATGGATTTGAAATGCAGTTGCAAGATAAGACTGGTGGGACGATTGAAAGGTTCTATGAGGTTTCGCAAAACTTTATGAGCTCATTGATGCAACAACCGGAGATTCTCTATGCCTCGAGTGCATTTAATATCAACTTCCCACAGTATGAATTCGACCTCGATGTTGATAAATGTAAACTGATGGGCGTTAGTGTTGCTGACGTATTTAATACTCTGCAGGTTTATTATGGCTCGGCGCAAGCGTCTGACTTCAATAGGTTTACTAAGTATTATAGAGTTATGGTTCAAGCAGAACCATCCGAACGTGACAACCTGGGCTCTTTAAGTAAGATTATGGTGCGTAACTCTACGGGCGAAATGGTTCCGATGAGTACGTTTGTTACCTTCAAAAGGGTTTACGGGCCAATCTCACTAACACGTTTTAACCTCTTTACGGCATCTACAGTTACGGGAGGTTCAAAACCTGGATTTAGTTCTGGTGATGCTATCACGGCGATACAACGTGTAGCAGCAAAACTTCCACAGGGATATGATGTTGAATTCTCTGGTATGACCCGAGAAGAGATTGCTGGTGGTAACCAAGCGACTTATATATTTATCCTTTGCTTCGTATTTGTCTACCTTATACTTTCTGCTCAGTATGAAAGTTATATTATACCGTGGGCAGTGATGTTGTCTCTGATTATAGGACTCTTTGGAGTATATCTGTTCGTATGGATGTGGGGACTTGATAATAATATTTATGTGCAGGTAGCACTGATTATGCTTATCGGACTTCTTGCCAAAAATGGTATCCTTATTGTGGAATTTGCTATACAACGTAGAAACCACGGACTATCCATTGTCAAATCAGCTATTGAAGGGGCTGTTACTCGACTAAGACCTATACTTATGACCTCTTTCGCATTTATATTCGGTATGATTCCACTTGTTAGAGCTTCTGGAGCTGGTGCAAATGGTAATATCTCTATTGGCGTTGCTGCGGCAGGAGGTATGTTTGTCGGTACTATGTTTGGTATATTTATAATTCCTATACTTTATATCATATTTAAACGTATTGACGAAAAAATATCACCCAAGAAAATGCACGATATTATCGAGCAACAAAAAAAACTAGAAAATAACGCAGAGACTAAATAAATAACTGAACTTACTTTATGAAAAAGATACTATATATAATAGGTGTGGTTTTAGCGATGCAATCGTGTGTCACTAAAACCTACAAAACACCCGAACTCGACTTTAAAGCGGATAGCCTTTACCGTGCACTCGAAATTAAAGTGGATACTACTGTCAATACAGGGCAAATACATTGGCGAGAATTTTTCACCGACACTATACTGAAAAGGCATATCGATACGGTTCTGGCTAAGAATTACGATTTCAAAATCTCGATTAAGAATATTGAGAAAGCCTATGCTTCGCTGCAAATGTCTAGAGCTGCTTTCTTTCCAACCCTAAATTCAGGAACAGCTTCTGTTGGGTTCGAGACTTCTGAACTAACTCAATCACAATTCAAAGGTAACCTTATGCTATCGGCTACGTGGGAAATTGATATTTGGGGCAAATTGCTTAGTGCAAAACGTGCTGATATTGCAAAACTTCAAGCATCTGAGGATGGACTTCAAGCGCTGCAAACTCAACTTGTTTCGCAGACTGCCGCTGCATATTATCAATTGATTACGTTCGATACGGAAATTGGAATTATTGAGGAAACTATTGATGTCAGAACACAATATCTCGATACAATGAGACTTATGAAACAAGCTGGTAGGGTTAACGAAGTTGCTGTGCAACAAGCGCGTGCCCAACTCGAAGATGTTAGAGCGGCGCTCCCACAAATGGAACTGGCTGCACTACAAGTTGAAAATGCTATGTCATTTCTAATGGGTAAAACGCCACATACTATCAAACGTACTGATAAACTTGATTTCCTTGACAGTAAAGTTATGACAGATATTGGAGTCCCTGCGCAACTGTTGGCGTTCAGACCTGACGTACGAGCGGCTGAAAAAAACTATAGAAGCGCCTTTGAGATGTATAACGTCTCGAGAGCGGCGATGTATCCTTCGCTTTCTATTTCGGCACAAGGACTTATGAATAATGTCTGGAATGCTCACTTTTTCGCACTTAATGCACTTGCCTCACTGACACAACCTATTTGGAACGGGCGCAGACTACGTACACAGAAAATTGTTGCCGATTTGACGGCGCAACAGTCTGCGTATGAATTCCAAAAAACTGTTCTGAATGCTGGACAAGAAGTGTCTAATGCTATTGCTTCTCAAGTTAAAACTCGTACTATTGCGAGCGCACAAGAAAGACAGCTTGATGCATACCAAAAAGCGTATGACTATTCATTCCAACTGTTTATCAATGGATATGCAACATACCTTGATGTTCTAACGGCTGAAACGGGGGTGTATTCTACACAAATGAAGTTACTGAACACATATTACGATAATATTTCTGCACGTATAGAGCTTTATAGAGCTTTAGGTGGGGGCGTTGAGCCAACTCCTCTTGCGATGCTTGATATGAAAATCCCTGAGGACAAAACAGCTATACGCAAAGCTAAAAAGGCGGAGCGTAAAGCTGCAAAAGAGGCTAAACAAAAATAGTTCTTAGCTTCAATTTCTTTGAAAAAAGAGCACGATATTCGATTGAATGTCGTGCTCTTTTGTTAATATTA
>CAMQUV010000196.1 GCA_947037995.1 uncultured Rikenellaceae bacterium | reverse complement strand
TAGCTTTTTGGGCATATTTGCTAACGACAATAGCTTTAAAACCTAGTCTTTGCGCTTCGGCAATTCGGATTTCGGTTTTCGAGGCTGGTCTAATTTCGCCCGAGAGTCCAATCTCCCCTGCAAAGCAGTATCCATCAGGTATAGGCACATCGAGTGCCGACGATATAATAGCTGCAACAAGTGCCATATCAATCCCTGCGTCAACGACTTTTATACCCCCTGCAATATTAAGGAATACATCTTTGGCCGCAATTTTGAATCCGAGTCTTTTTTCGAGCACTGCTATGAGCATACTCATTCTTTTATAGTCAAAACCCGTAGCCGACCTTTGCGCCTGTGGGTATGGCGAGTTGCTAACGAGCGCTTGCGTTTCAATTAGGTACGGTCTATTGCCTTCGATTGAGGCGCTAATAGCCACTCCACTAAGCGGTTCGTCATAATTTGAAATAAGTATTTCGGATGGGTTTTCAATCTCACGTAGTCCGTTATCGACCATCTCGAAGACTCCAATTTCGTGCGTAGCGCCGAATCTATTTTTCTGGCTTCTTAGCACTCTGTATGTTTGGTTTCCGTCGCCATCAAATTGCAGCACGACGTCCACTATATGTTCCAGGATTTTAGGTCCTGCGATGCTTCCATCTTTGGTAATATGTCCAATAATAATAACTGGTATCGAGTTTTCTTTGGCCACTCTGAGTAGGCTAGCGGCACATTCTTTGACTTGCGTAATGCTTCCAGCCGAGCTCTCCACGTATTCGCTATACAGTGTTTGTATCGAGTCTATAACTACAATGTCGGGTTGTTTATCACCAATTTGTGTAATTATATTTTCGAGATTCGTTTCGCAATAGACGAGGCAGTTTTGGTTTTCTATACCAATCCTATCGGCTCTAAGTTTAATTTGTCCGGCGCTTTCTTCGCCAGAACAGTATAGTATCTTTTTATCAAAGAGTTTGAGTGCAATTTGGAGTGACAGTGTCGATTTCCCTATACCAGGTTCGCCAGCGATAAGCACTATTGAGCCTAGTACGAGTCCGCCCCCGAGTACTCTGTTTACTTCGGGCGATTTGAGGTCAATCCGAGCAAAATTCTCTTGGTCAACATCTTGGATTTTGATAGGTTTTTGTGTGACAGCGTTAGCTGCGAGTATCGACCTAGAGGTCCTGAGGTTTATGGTAGCGGAATTGGATTTCGCGGGAACAATAGTCTCTTCAGAACAGGTATTCCACGCATAGCAAGATGTGCAGCGTCCAAACCATTTCGGGCTTTCGACACCGCATTCGTTACAGAAGAATGCTTTTTTAACCTTTGCCATAATACAAATATAGGAATATTATTTAATTATCCGTAGTTCGCCTGATGAAAGTTGAATTATTCTTTGCGAATTAATTAGCTCTCGTACAACATTGATAACAATGTTACTCGGCGCAGGTACACCCTTGACCAACGAAACAATATCCACCTTACTCGTGCTAATAGAGTATAACACCAACTCCATAGTCGCCTCCCAGCTCTTAGCCACCTCAACATCTTTGACCCCCTGTGTCTTTTTGTGCTCTATGCAAATATCGCATTTACCACAAGGCGTTACGTTTTTCTCGTCAAAATACTCCTGTATAATCTGCTGCCTACACCTGTTGTCGTTAACAGCGTAATCCACCGCTGTGGCTGTGCGCAACTCATCTTGCGAACGACGTATGCTGAAAATTCGAGGGTCTATCATAACGTCTTTTGTCGGTATGCGATTCTCGTGGAGTATTATTAATGGGGTAGTGCGACGGGGTATGTAACTGATAATGTGGGCGCGCGATAAACTTAATAACGACTCAACTACGCGCTGCTCGGTAATAGCCGTGATTTTAGCAATGTATTTCTCGTCGATAGGCTGTGGGTCGGTAAAAATTCCGGTGTATTGACGCAATATCGCCTTGATAACCTTATCGTCAGTAGTATCTAACATTCTGTTGTCATATAACCTGTCACGCCCAATAACGATTTTAATCCTCGTAGGCCTATCCATCTCATCTGCCAATGTTAGGTAACCTCCCAGCTCTAATAAGTGTAGAGCACTCTTGGCGGTAATAGAGAAGAGCTTGTATTTTATGCAAAACTCCATAAGGTTAAATTCACGTGCCACACCCTCGCCCTCCTCTATGGGGATAAACAGGTAATTGTGTAGCTTCTCGTAGACATCGCGAATAACTGTCATAGTAGGGTAGCGCATCTCCATACGCCTATAGGTTATCTGAGCATCGTTGGCCCCCACCATCAGTACCGCGAACGACTCAATACCATCTCTTCCAGCCCTTCCGGCCTCTTGGTAGTATGCTTCGATACTTTCACTCATAGAGTAATGTATCACAAACCGCACATCCGCCTTATCAATCCCCATCCCAAAGGCGTTAGTAGCAACAATAATCCTAGTGCCGCCCTGTTGCCACTCCTTTTGGCGCGATTGACGTAGCCTGTACCCCAATCCAGCGTGGTAAAAGTCGGCGTTTATATGTTGTGAAATCAGAAATTCGGCAACCTCTTGTGCGTCCTTCCTTGTACGAACATATACAATCCCGCTTCCCGTAGTAACAGTAGTTGCTATTTTCATAAGCAAGTCCAGTTTATTGTCCGTTCGGCGTGCGACAAAACGAATGTTATCGCGGCGAAAGCTCGCGCGATATGTTTTTGGTTCGACTAGGTTGAGGTATTTAGCAATGTCTTTTAGCACCACATCAGTGGCAGTAGCTGTCAGAGCAATAAATGGTGTGTCGGGCAACTCTTTTCGAAGGTCTCCAATATTTAGGTATGAGGGTCTGAAGTCATATCCCCATTGCGAGATACAGTGTGCCTCGTCAACCGCCACGAGTGCCACTTTCATTTTGCGTAGTCGGTCGATAAATATTCTACTGGCTAGCCTCTCAGGTGCAAGGTAGAGCAGCTTAACATCGCCATAAACACAGTTGTCTAGTGCGGCGTCCATCTGTTGGTAGCTCATCGAGGAGTTTACTGCCACAGCGTTTATCCCTCTTTGTTTTAGTGCTCCCACTTGGTCTTGCATTAGTGCAATAAGTGGTGATATAACTATCGTAACGCCTTCGAGTGCCAGTGCGGGCACCTGAAAAGTAATACTCTTCCCCCCTCCCGTAGGCATAAGCACGATTGTATCTCGACCGCCCACAACAGTCTCAATAATAGAGCTTTGCATAGGTCTAAATTCGTCGTAGCCCCAGTTTTCTTTAAGGATTTTGTGTATGTCCTTTTTGTTGCACATAAGTTTATTTAGTGTAGAGGTGTTACAGTTTTTCGATT
>CAMQUV010000195.1 GCA_947037995.1 uncultured Rikenellaceae bacterium | reverse complement strand
TTGTTCAGCCGCGCCGAGGGGCGGGCGCTGGCTTCCAGGCTTCGCCTATGCCACTACAAATTACAACGAATAAAGAGTCAAAGCCTGTGGAGACCCCCGACAGGCAATCTTCAAGGGGCATTGTCACCGAGCATTCATAAAGGTAGTCCTTTTATATTCTGGTCTAGTGTAATACCCGATGATTCTATTATAATATCTCCCCGAGGTATTTAGGCCGCCCCATTATTTAGGATAAGGAGGAACTTTTTTCTACTAAAAGCACAAAAAACAGAAAAAAAAGCACAAAATATTTGCAGAATAAAAAAACATAACATATCTTTGCACTCCAGTTGAATGAAACTCTACACAAACGCGGAACGAAAGTCACAACGCTTATTCCGTAATAAAATAAGAGATTCCTAAACATCAATAAGCCGATGTAGCTCAGTTGGCCAGAGCAGCTGATTTGTAATCAGCTGGTCGGGGGTTCGAATCCCTCCATCGGCTCAAAAAAAACAACAAAACAACCAGTTGGGGAGATACCAAAGCGGCCAACTGGGGCAGACTGTAAATCTGCTGACTTATGTCTTCGTAGGTTCGAATCCTGCTCTCCCCACACAAATAACCTTACAATCACACAGATAGTAAGGTTGTTAACGCAATAAAAAGCGGAAGTAGCTCAGTTGGTAGAGCAATAGCCTTCCAAGCTATTGGTCGCGAGTTCGAGTCTCGTCTTCCGCTCTTTTTATAATAATAATTCTATAACCTTAACAATCTTTACTAAAATGGCTAAAGAAAAATTCGACCGCTCGAAACCACACGTTAATGTCGGTACTATCGGTCACGTTGACCACGGTAAAACTACTCTTACCGCTGCAATAACCACTGTCCTCGCTAACAAAGGACTATCTGAACTTCGCTCTTTCGACTCAATCGATAACGCTCCTGAAGAAAAAGAACGTGGTATTACTATCAATACTGCTCACGTAGAATATCAAACTGCTAACCGCCACTACGCTCACGTTGACTGTCCAGGTCACGCCGATTACGTAAAAAATATGGTTACTGGTGCGGCGCAAATGGACGGTGCTATCATCGTTGTTGCTGCTACTGACGGACCTATGCCCCAAACTCGTGAACACATCCTTCTTGCAAGACAAGTAAACGTTCCTCGTATCGTAGTATTCCTTAACAAAGTGGATATGGTTGATGACGAAGAAATGCTTGACCTTGTTGAAATGGAAGTTCGTGAAATCCTTTCTAAAAACGGATTCGATGGCGATAACGCTCCTGTTATACGCGGTTCGGCTCTTGGTGGACTTAACGGCGAACCTAAATGGGAAGACAAAATCATGGAACTTATGGAAGCTGTTGATACTTATATCCCTCTTCCAAAACGTGAGAAAGATAAACCATTCCTTATGCCTGTCGAAGACGTATTCTCTATCACTGGTCGTGGTACTGTTCTTACTGGACGTATCGAAACTGGTATCGTAAACGTTGGTGACCCTGTTGAAATCATCGGTCTTGGCGAAAAACCTCAAACATCTACTTGTACTGGTGTTGAAATGTTCCGTAAACTCCTTGATTCTGGAGAAGCTGGTGACAACGTTGGACTACTTATGCGTGGTCTTGACAAAAATGATGTTAAACGTGGTATGGTTGTCGCTAAACCTGGCTCAATCACTCCTCACACCAAATTTGACGCTGAGGTTTATATCCTTGGTAAAAATGAAGGTGGACGTCACACGCCATTCCATAACAAATATCGCCCTCAATTCTATATTCGTACACTTGACGTAACTGGAGAAATTACTCTTCCTGCTGGTGTTGAAATGGTTATGCCTGGTGATAACGTTACTATTCAAGTTGAACTTATCTACCCTGTTGCTATCAACGTTGGTCTTAGATTCGCGATTCGTGAAGGTGGACGTACAGTTGGTGCAGGTCAAATTACCAAACTTACTGAATAATACCTTTAAGCTAAACGCTTAGCTTATATATAAATTCAAACTCTGGGAACCCCCGTGGTTCCCCTGAGTTTTTTACAGGGGTGTCGTACAAGGGCTAGTATAGCGGTCTCCAAAACCGTTGATGGGAGTTCGATTCTCTCCACCCCTGCTTTTTATAAAATTATACCATATTTTAACTGCACTATAGCAATGAAATCAAATTACATCAAAGACTCGTATGCCGAACTCAAAAATAAAGTCGCATGGCCTGCAATATCTTCGCTTCAATCTAGCGCAGTGCTTGTAATGGTCGCTTCACTTATTCTTGCTCTTATTATCCTTGCAATGGATACTACCTTCGAGAACGTAATGTCTGCTATATACTCGCTTCTAGCGTAATCTATTTTAATCTTAACACCAAATTTATTAATCTAGAGATATGAGCAATAACCAACAAGACATACAATGGTATGTTGTCAAAGCTATCGGAGGGAAAGAGAAAAAAGTTAGAGATTATCTCGAAGCCGAAATCAGAACACTCAAACTCCAAGACTATATTAAACAAGTACTTATTCCTATCGAAAAGTACTTCGCTGTTAGAAACGGCAAAAAAGTAATCAAAGAAAGAGTCTCATACCCTGGATACGTACTTGTACAGTGCGCATTCGTGGGAGAAATTCCTCACATACTTAGAAATATTCCTAACGTACTTGGTTTCCTTACTGACGAAAAAGCTGCAGCGATGACCGCTACACCACTCAGAGAAGCAGAAGTCAATAGACTACTAGGACAAGTCGATAGTATGGAAGATGATGTTACTCTTAACGAAATTTCATTCGAAGTAGGAGAAACTATCAAAGTTACTGACGGACCTTTCGCCTCTTTCATCGGTACTATCGAAACAGTCGATAATACTAGAAAAAAACTTACTGTTGCTGTCAAAATATTTGGCAGAAAAACACCACTTGATTTATCATTCGCCCAAGTCGAAAAAGACCTCGGAGAATAATATATATAACGACGAATATTTTTTACGAAATATAAATATACCGACTCAATAGAATGTTGTTTCATACAATTTCTAGGATGGCGAACATCAAATATAAATGCTTCCAACTTTTTTTAAATGATGTTTGTAATTACTAATTAGCTTCGATAGCTGTTACCTTCGAAACTTTTTAGAGCCCAGAAACGAAATGACAAATATATAGAGACACACAAATAACTAATTATCTAACCGTTTAACCTAATCTATCTATGGCAAAAGAGGTTGCAGCGTTTATTAAATTGCAAATCAAAGGAGGAGCCGCAAACCCTTCACCACCAGTAGGACCAGCACTTGGTTCTAAAGGTGTGAATATTATGGACTTCA
>CAMQUV010000194.1 GCA_947037995.1 uncultured Rikenellaceae bacterium | reverse complement strand
GTCAGGGTTTTCGAATAGTCTAGTTGCTTTGGCGCTAAGCGCATCGCTCACGTGCAAGTCGGCACGAATATCTCTTCTGTATGTATGTTGATTGAAGAAGGTTTGGAAACCGTAGTTCTCAAACAGGTCTTTATAGTAGGGTTGGTTATAGTTCATCGCGTATGAAGGCGTGTGGAATCCATCGACTAGCACTCCCCACCAGGCCATTCTGTCACCAAAGTTCACAGCCCCGTCCATCGCTAGCATCCCTTTCGAGGTCAGCCAGTTTTGCGCTGCATCAAAGAGCATATTTGCAACTTCCTGCGAGTCGATAGCATCGAAAAATCCGCATCCTCCGGTAAGTTGGGTCTCTTTGCGCGCTTGTTCATCGCTATAAAAAGCAGCAATACGTCCCACGGGCACATTATTTTCGCCAATAACAATCCACCTAATAGCTTCGCCATCGTTAAAGCTAGCATTCTTTTTAGGGTCAAAAATAGCTTCAATATCACTATCGAGAGGTCTAATCCAGTTATGGTCACCTTTATTAATAAAATCGGGTAGGTTCAAGAATTGACGTACGTCTTTGCTTGTATTTACTTCTTTTAGTGTATAAATCATTGTTTTGTATTTTTATGTTTGTTTTCGGACAGTTACTTTTCTATTTGCTAAATCGCTAAAACGACATTAATCTGGGAATAGTATATACCCGAAATTAATCATATAAGTCCAGTTTTTGGGTCCCGTAGTATATTTAACCACTGTTCCGGAAAGTGGCCCTATCGGTGTTTGGTAGACTATTGTCGCCCCAAACATACCTTTGACATATTGTTTAATTCTATTGGCCGTAGGTGCCACCCATTTATCTTCATAGACAATTTCTTGGGGTATGAACAGACTGAAATATGTTTTGATATAGAATTTTTCATTTCTATGCAGTTTAAATATCGGATAAATCCCAAGTCCTATATACGATGGACTTCTAAACTCGGGCATAAAGAGGGTAGATGAGTGCACGGTGGGTGTAAAAGCCGGTGAATAGATGCTCGTCATAATATCCGTAGCAAACTTAGGTGTATTCGATATAGCCAATTCGGCTCTATATCCTAGGTTGAACCATTTATTGATATAGAAAAATTCTTCCGCAAGAGCTCGCGCTTCCACCCAAGTTCTATTTTTCCCGCTAAGGGGGTCTTGCACGGATGTCGTACCAGGTGTGAATTTCTCACTTCCCGTATTAACCGACACTTGCAGTGACTTTCTAAATCCTTGGTTCGAGTATAGCGAAAAGTTAAGTTCTTGGCTCGTCAAATCGGCCGAAAGTTTGCCTGCCGTAAAATAGTTAATATCTGGTGTATCTGCCGAGGTGTATAGTGTTTGGTAATATTTATGTCTATCGTGGTTGAATTCCAGTGTACCTCTGAGCGCCCAATTCTCGAGTATAGGTATTGCAATCATCCCTTTAAGTTTAATTTCGGAGGCATTTTTATATCTAAAGTCTTTATTTCGATAGTAAGCATAAGTATTATTATTGTCAAAGCTAGCTGTACTATACGAAAGGTCATACTGCACATAATACGGTTTATTTCCATACATATCATACCTAGCTCCTGCTGCCACACGGCTATACAGGTTGCCGAAATATCCTCGTGCATAATAGTTTGACGCCATTCGTGCGACTTTCTTAAAGTTCAGGCCAATGTAGCCTTGATTGAGCGCTGTGGAGGATATATTCCCCCCAATCGAGATTTTGAGCAGGGGTTCATTATCAAGTTTAATTCTAACTTTATAGTAGCCCGTTTCAGGGTTAAATTCCACAATCGGGAATTCGGCTTTAAACTGTTTTGTAGCAAGTATTTTGAGGTATTGTTGTTCAAAATACTCGGGTGATATAAGTTTTCGTCCCTCTATGTCGAGCTGCTTATAGACATAAGCAGTTTGTCTAAGTCTGAGTCCTTCGACAATAACCTCTTCGAACATAATAGGTTTAATTTTCTTTTTGAACTCTTGTCTTTTTCTCGTAATTTCTTTTTTTGAGACATTACGTTTGATTCTTTTCTTAATCACGTCCATTTGCTTCATCGCGTCCTCATAACCTTTGGCAATAATAAGCGGTGCCTGAGAATAATCAAGCACATCTACCTCTGGAAGCAGTCTATGAATCATCACATCTTGTTTGCCAGGTAGGTTATAGTCGGTATTTTTGGTGATAAGTGTTGCAAGTTGCCCAATAGGGTCGTCTATTTTGGGGTTAGGGAAGTTTTCACTACACGAGCCGCCAATAATGATATCTGGTGCAAAGTCATCTTGCAGTGTTTGCCAAGGGAAGTTGTTATACAGTCCGCCGTCATAGAGTAGGATACTATCTTTTTTGAGGGGTGTGAACGCAAAGGGTATTGTCATCGAGGCTCTAATAGCAAATGGCAGGCTACCATTTTTAAACACCACCTCTTTTTTATGATAACCATCCGCAGCGACACATCTAAATGGCACCATAAGTTGGTCAAAGTTCTCATTAGCAGCCCAAGAAGCGCCCTGCAACATACTCATAAAAGCCAAGTCAATACGGTATGGCGAGATAGCATTTGTGGGGAGTTGGAATTTTGAAGCAACCTCATTGTTCGTAACTCCAGTAATGTTTATGCCTATCATTTCGGGAGTAGGGTCATATCGCTTGAAGTAATAGGTGTACTGGTTAGGGATTTCACCCGTAAGCCAAGTTTGAACCGAATCGGTAATGAAAAATTGTATCATCTCTTCCGGAGAATACCCCGAAGCATACATTCCGGCCACAATAGCACCCATTGACGCTCCAGAGATATAATCAATCGGAACGTTGTTGTCCTCCAGCGCTTTTAGTATCCCAACGTGATACAGCCCTTTTGCGCCGCCGCCCGAAAATACCACACCAACCCTCTGTTCGCCAGCTTCCTGAGCAAACACACGCCCAACAAAAACACAGTTGAGCACTGAAATTAGAGATATAATTAGTAAAAATCTTTTCATAGGTAGTGCAAATATAACAAAAGAATTATTATCGCACAATAAAAAAGTGTGAGAGGCTTGATAATCACTCTATAATGTAGTACGTGAAACTTTTTAAATGTTAGTAAGGGGGGTGCCTTCTAATTGGCTGTCGTGGTGGCAACGCCACTTGAAGATTGCCTGTCGGGGTGTCAGAGACACCTTTTTATAGCCTGTCGGCACGCTAGCAATTATAACGTTGGGTGCTATCAGCCTGCGAGCCAAAGGTGCTAACGGCACTCGAGTTTTTCCTCTTGCGGAGGCTCGGTGGCAACGCCACTTGAAATTTGCCTGTCGGGGG
>CAMQUV010000193.1 GCA_947037995.1 uncultured Rikenellaceae bacterium | reverse complement strand
GGCAGCGGTAGTTGAGAGGTCGTAACCAGCCGAGAAAGTATGACAGGTATCGATACAGTATCCCACTCGAGTTTTATCTTCGACGAGGTCAATAATATCGCGAATATGTTCAAATCTATATCCAATATTCGAGCCTTGCCCGGCGGTATTTTCAATAACTGCGATGACATTTTGTGTTTCAGCGAGGGCGATATTGATTGATTCGGCAATAATTTTTATGCATTGGTTTTCGGTAATTTCTTTAAGGTGCGAGCCGGGATGGAAGTTTAGTTTATCGAGTCCGAGCAGGTCGCATCTATATAGTTCGTCAATAAATGCATTACGAGATTTAGCGAGAGCCTCGGTGTCGTGATGTCCAAGATTTATAAGATAACTATCGTGAGCAAGCACGTTAGATGGGTTAAAATTATATTTTTCGAGATTAGTTTTAAACTGGTGTATTTCGGTCTCTGTCAAGGGTTTGGCAATCCATTGGCGTTGACTTTTCGTAAATAGTGCAAATGCTTTCGCACCGATATTGAATGCATTTAGCGGTGCATTTTGCACTCCACCAGCGGCACTAACGTGTGCTCCAAAGAATTTCATAGTATTATTTATAAAGGTAAAATTATGTTTTGTGCGACTAATTGTTTATATTTGTCAGTACAATAATAATTAAAAAAAATGAAACAATTAGTAGCGATAGTATTTTTGTTGATATTTATGGATAGTGCGAGCGGTCAATTCACTCAAAACAGCACTGCAATAAAGATAAATCCTCACATTGACACATTGACTGTAAATGTTGCGCCAAACATATCTATGCCGATATATAACTCTGCGTATGACAAGTATTTACGTAAGGAGTTATTCAAGATTCGCAACAAAGTAAAGTTCAAAAACACTGGAATTCAGTTCACTCAAACGGCTTATAGTAATTGGGCTGCTGGGGGTAATAACTCTATGTCGGCAAAAGTTGGGCTCGACTTTTTGCATACTTATACCAATGACAAGCTCGAAATAAAAACTGCGGTTACAGGGGCGTATAGTATGATGATGACGGATGATAAAATACGTAAAAATGAGGACTGGTTCAACATATCGACTACTCCTGAATGGGCATTTGCGCCAAGATGGAAAATATCGGCCTCGTTATCTCTTAGAAGTCAATTTTCGGACACATATCAAGCACCCGATGACACGGTCTTAATTTCTGCCTTTATGGCTCCTGGGAACGTGAATTTAGGTATGGGGATTACATACGCGCACCCTAAAAAAGACTACTTTAGCATATACATATCGCCAGTTGGGGGGAGTTTATTGACGGTACTTAATGATAAACTTGCTGAGGCGAAAAGCTTTGGATTGAAAGAGGCTGGAACCAAAGTCCAACCACAATTTGTGGCATTTATGCGTGTTATTTATAATGAAAATATTTACAAGGATAAAATCCTGTATAATACCAAACTTGAAGCACAGTGGGACTACGAGAGAGACCCAACTATATGGTGGGAGAATAAATTGGTGTTCAAAATTACTAACCTGCTATCGGCCAACTTAAACGTAATCATTAAGTATGACGAGCAGGAGCAAACAGAAAATAAGAAAGAGGGCAAAAATAGCTTTTGGCAAACAATCCAAATTAACGAAAGTTTCGGGCTAGGATTGAACTTTAACTTTACGTCGAAGGAACTAGCGGAGAATAATCTCGACCAATTTGTGAAAGCATCGGCTGTCAAAAAACGTAAAAAAAGATAGATAACAACACCCCTAACTACGTGTTCGTCACACTGTTAGGGCTTTTATAAATAAAAAAAACAATTGAGCTACACCGACACATATCAAACTATTTCGGATACTGCAACGGGTCTTTTTAAGGACAAGGGCAGTAAGTTCATATCTTTTTTACACCCGATAACATCTGAGACCCAGGTCAAACCAATCATTGACAGCCTGAAATCAGAATATTACGACGCCCGACACCACTGTTATTGCTACCGACTGGGGCAAAATGGCGAAAGTTGGAGAACCGTAGACGACGGCGAACCAAGCGGCACGGCGGCAAAACCGATGCTCGGCACGCTACTCAGCAACGAAATAACCGATACGCTAGCAGTGGTAGTGAGATACTTCGGGGGAACAAAACTAGGTGTCGCAGGACTAATAAACGCGTATAAAGAGGCGACGCTAGACGCGATAGAAAATGCCACGATAATCGAAAAAACTATCGACAACACACTACTCATATCATTCGATTACAGCCAAACTACGGCAATAATGAAACTTATAAAAATTTACAACCCTAAAATAATTGACCAATCATTCGACAATTATTCTAAGATAAAACTTGCCATTAGAGCATCGCAATGCGACGAATTTTGCGCAAAAGCACTTAAAATTGAATCTCTAACTATATCACAATAAAAAATTATGAAAAGCCTTGTTTCAATCCACGATTTCAGCAAAAGTGAAATACTGAAAATAATGGAATTAGCAGCCCATTACGAAGCCAATCCCTACGAAAACATCCTCGACGGACACGTTGTGGCGACACTATTCTTTGAGCCATCCACCCGAACAAGACTGAGTTTCGAGAGCGCTATAAATAGGCTGGGAGGACGGGTTATTGGATTCTCGGACACCAACGCAACTAGCGTCAGCAAAGGAGAAACGCTACACGACACTATTAGCGTAATATCTAATTATTGCGATATGATTATTATGAGACACAATATCGAAGGGGCGGCAAGATACGCTAGCGAAGTGTCGACTAAACCTATTGTTAACGCCGGAGATGGAGCAAACCAACACCCCTCGCAGACCCTTTTAGACCTGTATTCTATTATGAAAACACAGGGGACTCTCGACAACATTAATATAATGATGGTCGGCGACCTCAAATACGGCCGAACAGTACACTCGCTCTTGCAAGCGCTAGCGCACTTCAAAGCTAAGTTCACATTCGTTTCGCCCGAAGAGCTGCAAATGCCCACAGAGTACAAGAAATTCCTGTACGAACAAGGCATCGAATTTCACGAAACAACAGATATAATGGAACATATGCCACAGGCTGACATTATTTATATGACCCGAGTGCAGCGAGAGAGATTCTCAGACACGATGGAGTACGAAAGGGTGAAAAATTCGTATATCCTACGTAATAGTATGCTGGATAACACCAAGGAGAATATGAGAATCCTACACCCATTGCCCAGAGTGAACGAGATTAATAGCGATGTGGACAAAAACCCAAAGGCATACTACTTCCAACAAACCGAAAATGGCGTTTATACACGTATGGCGAAATTATCGCCATACGTGTAAGATCGGAAG
>CAMQUV010000192.1 GCA_947037995.1 uncultured Rikenellaceae bacterium | reverse complement strand
CCAACCAACCAACCAACCAACCAACCAACCAACCAACCAACCAACCAACCAACTTAACACCCCACCTAACCCCAGAACGCAAATACCCAATAAAAATAACAGTTTCATTTGGATATGAACATAAAAAATGTTTATCTTTGTTCATTAAATAACAACACAATTCACTTAATCTTTTTTAATATTTTAATTTACAAACAATGAGTAACATTTTCTCTAATGTGATTGGTCGCAAATTGGTAATGAGTCTTTCGGGTCTTTTTCTAATTTTATTTGTGATTTTTCACGCCACAATGAATTTAGTGGTAATTTTCTCGCCTGAGGCTTACGATGCAATTTGCAAGTTTCTTGGTGCTAACTGGTATGCCCTTGCGGGTACGGCAGTTTTGGCTGGCGGATTTTTCGTCCACATTATCTATTCTATCATTTTAACTCTGTCTAATAAAAAGGCGAGAGGTACAGAGCGTTACGCTATGACTTCACGTCCGAAGATGGTTAGTTGGGCTTCTAAAAATATGTTCGTTTTGGGCGTAATTGTGATTGGTTTCGCGGGGCTTCACCTGTATCAATTCTGGGCTAAAATGCAACTAGTCGAAATTATGCACGGTCACGATTGGGCTGCTGCGGGAATTACTACTGACCCTACGATGGGTTCGGTTTTGATTCAACATTATTTCGCAAACCCTTGTATTGTGGCGGCTTACGTTATATGGATAGGAGCGCTTTGGTTCCACTTGACTCACGGATTTTGGTCTGCACTACACACGATAGGATTTAGCAATCAAAAATGGATTCCTCGTTTGGAGTGTCTAGGTAAAGCTATTGCTACTATTTCGTGCGCTATGTATCTCGTGGTAATTCTGGGTATTTATATCCAATCGCTACTAGGTTAAACTGCAAAGCCTTTTTTAAATAAAAAACAAAAAATATATCACACTATAATATATAATATAGATATGTCAATCTTAGAATCAAAAATACCACAGGGCGAACTGACCCAAAAGTGGAGTAATCATAAAGCTAGCATTAAAGTTGTTAGCCCGGCAAACAAACGTAAACTTGATGTTATCGTTATTGGTACGGGGCTCGGAGGGGCTTCGGCTGCGGCTTCGCTAGCAGAACTTGGATATAATGTGAAAGTTTTCTGTATTTCAGACTCACCAAGACGTGCGCACTCGATTGCGGCGCAAGGAGGAATTAATGCAGCTAAAAACTATCAAAATGATAATGACTCGGTATATCGTCTTTTTTACGATACTATCAAAGGGGGAGATTACAGAGCTAGAGAAGCGAATGTTTATCGCCTAGCGGAGGTCTCTAATGCTATTATTGACCAATGTGTTGCGCAGGGAGTTCCTTTCGCGCGTGACTATGGTGGTCTATTAGACAACCGCTCGTTTGGTGGCGCGCAAGTAAGCCGCACCTTCTATGCGAGAGGTCAAACCGGACAACAACTACTACTAGGAGCATACGCTGCGCTTAACCGTAATATCGGACTAGGCAGAGTAGAGAGCTTTACTAGATATGAGATGCTTGATGTCGTTACAATCGACGGACAGGCTCGTGGTATCATTGCACGTAACCTTGTTACGGGTGAAATTGAAAGATACGGTGCACACGCTGTGGTAATGGCTACGGGTGGATACGGTAATGTATTTTTCCTTTCAACGAATGCGATGAACTCGAATGCATCTTCGGCGTGGCAGTGTTACAAAAAAGGAGCGCACTTTGCGAACCCTTGTTTCACTCAAATTCACCCGACTTGTATCCCTGTACACGGAACGCAACAGTCTAAACTAACTCTTATGTCTGAATCATTGCGTAATGATGGACGTATCTGGGTTCCTAAGAAAAAAGAGGATGTTGAAGCGGTAAGAAATAAAACTAAAAAGGCTTCGGAAATTGTTGAGGCTGATAGAGATTACTATCTTGAAAGAAGATACCCTGCATTTGGTAACCTTGTCCCACGTGATGTTGCTTCGCGCGCTGCTAAAGAACGTTGCGACGCTGGATTTGGAGTAAACGAAACTGGCCTAGCTGTTTTCCTTGACTTCAAAACTTCTATCGAAAGACTTGGACAACCTGTTATTGCGGAACGTTACGGTAACCTTTTCCAAATGTACGAGAAAATTACTGACGTAAATCCATACGAAGAACCGATGATGATATACCCTGCTGTTCACTACACTATGGGTGGTATCTGGGTTGATTATAACCTTATGACTTCGATTCCGGGACTATACGCTATTGGCGAGGCTAACTTCTCTGACCACGGTGCTAATAGACTTGGTGCATCGGCGCTTATGCAAGGACTTGCAGATGGATACTTCGTACTGCCTTATACGCTTGGAGACTATCTTGCGAAATACATTCAAGACCCAAAAGTTGATACAGCACACCCTGCTTTTGATGCTGCGGAAAACGAAATTAAGGCTAAAATCGAAAAACTTTTTGCTGTGAAAGGTAAACAAACCGTTGATGAGCTACACAAAAAACTTGGCCTTATTATGTGGGACAAAGTTGGTATGGCTCGTAACGAAAAAGGGCTACAAGCAGCTATCGTTGAGATACAAGAACTTCGCAAAGAGTTCTGGGCTAACGTTTTTGTTCCTGGAAAAGCGGGAGACTTTAACACAGAAATCGAAAAAGCCCTTAGAGTCGCTGACTTTATGGAACTTGGAGAACTGATGGCTAGAGATGGTCTGAATAGAAAAGAATCGTGTGGAGGTCACTTCCGCGAAGAGTACCAAACACCTGAAGGAGAAGCTCTACGCGACGACGAAAACTTTAAATACGCTGCTGTTTGGCAGTTCAATGGAGTAGACACCGAACCTACACTAATCAAAGAAGATATTAATTTTGAATTTATTAAAGTTGCGCAACGTAACTATAAAGACTAATAATAATTGAAATCTTTTATAACTAAAGTAAAAACCATACGAAAACAATAATAACAAAATGAATCTTACATTAAAAGTATGGCGCCAAGTTAGCCCTCAAGCTAAAGGTGCTTTCAAAAATTATAATGTTGAAAATATATCTGCTGATAGCTCGTTCCTCGAGATGATAGATATACTCAATAACCAACTTATTCACCTCGGAGAAGAACCTATTGCATTTGACCACGATTGCCGTGAAGGCATTTGCGGTATGTGCTCACTCTATATCGATGGACACGCACACGGACCTGACGAAGAAATTACTACCTGCCAACTGCATATGCGCAAATTTAAAGATGGTGATACTATCACTATCGAACCTTGGCGCAGTAAAGCATTCCCAGTGATAAAAGACCTTGTCGTTGACCGTACGTCGTATGATA
>CAMQUV010000191.1 GCA_947037995.1 uncultured Rikenellaceae bacterium | reverse complement strand
TTTCGTGTGGCGTTGCCACCGGCGGGGGGAATCCGCCGCTGATTGTTAATTGCCATTTGTTTATGAATCAAAGCAGTGCCACTATTTAATTGTGTAGGGGTTGGTGATTGAGTCAAGGCCCGTGGAGGGAAATTTCCTTCGTTTTTTATTTCCCCATAAAAAAAGAGGCTCTCGCCTCTTTTAATTTATTTAATCAAGTTATTAACCGTTGTAATAACTTCCGTAGCCAACTTATCGGCCTGCTCAGCAGTTTTATGTTCTGCATAGACCCTTACAATTGGTTCGGTATTTGATTTTCGCAGGTGCACCCACCCCTCTTTAAAATCAATTTTCACTCCATCAATATCTGTGATTTCCTCAGCGGCATACTGTTTTTTCACCGCTTCTAGTAGTCCATCAACATCGACATCAGGTGTAAGCTGAATTTTATTTTTTGACATTTCATAATGCGGATAGGTGGCTCTTAATTGGCTCATAGTTTTGCCCGAAAGTGCCAAATAAGACAGCACCAAAGCTACTCCAACAAGCGCATCGCGACCATAATGGCTCTCCGGATAAATTACCCCACCATTGCCTTCGCCACCAAAAATGGCATTAGTTGCTTTCATTTTTGCGACAACATTTACCTCGCCAACAGCCGCTGTAGTATACGTACACCCGTGTCTTTCGGTAATATCGCGCAGTGCTCTCGAGCTGCTCAGGTTTGAGACTGTCGAACCTTTTGTTTTAGATAATATATAGTCGGCTATTGCCACAAGGGTATATTCTTCGCCAAACATTTCGCCATTCTCCGAAATCAAAACAAGTCTATCAACATCGGGGTCAACGACTACACCTAAGTCAGCTTTTTCTTTTTTCACAAGCTCCATAATCTCACCCAAATGTTCTTTGAGTGGCTCTGGATTATGTGGAAATTCACCGTTTGGCGTGCAGTAAAGTTCTACAACTTCTGCGCCCATCGCTCTAAGTAACTGTGGTATAACAATTCCTCCGACCGAGTTTACAGCGTCTACTACCACTTTGAATTTAGCTTTTTTTACAGCCTCAAGGTCTACCATTTTCAAATCAAGCACCTCTTTTATATGTATAGCATCGTAATTTGTACGCTCAATTATTTTACCAATATTGTCGATATCTACGAATTTGTAGCTGTCATTCTTAGCCGTTTCTAGAACTATTGCCCCTTGCTCAGCATTCAAAAACTCTCCGTTATGGTCGAGTAATTTTAGTGCGTTCCATTGTTTTGGGTTGTGCGAAGCTGTCAAAATAATTCCACCATCAGCCTTGTAATGTACTACCGCCAGTTCAACGGTTGGTGTGGTAGCAAGGTCAATTGCTATAATATCTACCCCAATGGCCATAACGGCGCCTTCGACTATATTTTGGACCATTTCGCCCGAAATACGAGCATCGCGACCGATTACTATTTTTGTACCACCCTGTGATTTCACCCACGTGGCGTAGGCTGAAGCAAATTTAACGAGGTCGATTGGTGTGAGATTATCACCGATTTCTCCTCCGATTGTACCCCTAATTCCTGAGATTGATTTTATTAATGTCATAATTAAAAAAAGATTTTAGTTGGTTAATTGTTGCAAATTTAGTAATTTTAACGCCAAATAATAAAAAAAAACTAGATGAAAGTTGCCAATTTCGCAAAAGAGAACGTCCGCCTCGCTCTTAACTCCATACGTACCAACCGTTTACGCTCTATATTAACGATGAGTATTATTGCAATAGGCATAATGTCTCTTGTAGGTATTTTTACTGCTGTCGACGCGCTCGAACGAAGCGTAACCGACTCATTCTCGGCACTCGGCACAAATAATTTCACCATCTCGCCCAAAACGCGAGACACCAAAGGGGGCAAGCGAGAACGGCTAATCAATTATAGTTACATCCCTTATTCACAAGCAAGAGAATTCAAAGAAAGATATAAAGTCCCTGCAACTGTATCGCTCCAAATGAGGCTCGGAGGGCAGACAATCAAACATAAATCCCTCAAAACTAACCCCAATATCGCACTTATTGGCATTGACGAAAACGGACTTACAGTCGCAGGAGCAGACCTCGTACAGGGGCGTAATTTCTCGACTACCGAAATAATCAGAGCTATCCCAGTTGCCGTCATCGGTACTACTGTGGCATCGACACTATTCAAAAAAGAAAATCCAATTGGGAAATATATTTCTATTAAAAGCGGACGATACCAAGTAATCGGTGTGCTTAAAGCACAAGGCGGGGCGATGAGTTTTGGCGGAGGGCTCGACACGAGAGTGTATATACCAATCACTACGGGGCGCGCAAAATTCTCAATTAGCAGACCAAACGTCCCTATTACTGTTATGCCATCAAGTTATGAGGAGCAGGCGCACGCTATCTCCGAGGCCGAAGCGCTGTTTAGAAAAATTAGAAAACTAAGACCCACTGACCAAACAGATTTTACTACCGAAAAAAGTGATAGCTTTCTCAAAACTATGACTGAAAATCTTGCCGCAGTAGGAATTGCTGGAACAGCAATAGGGCTTATCACGCTGCTAGGAGCGGCAGTCGGACTGCTTAATATTATGCTAGTTAGCGTGAGCGAAAGAACTCGCGAAATTGGTACTCGCAAAGCGCTGGGAGCAAAACCCAAATATATACGTCAACAATTTCTCTTCGAATCAATTATAATAAGCCAAATGGGTGGTATTGCGGGGATTATACTCGGAATACTCATAGGGAATCTTGTCGGGGTAATAGCCAACGCAGGATTTGTTGTCCCGTGGATGTGGATTATATTTGGGGTAGTTATATGTCTGGTAGTCGGCGTTGCGGCAGGATATTTACCTGCCAAAAAAGCGGCGGGACTAGACCCTGTTGAAGCTCTTAGACACGAATAAAAACAATACTATTTATGGATTTTACGAAATACCAAGGAGCAGGCAATGACTTTGTTATTGTTGATGCTCGAAATCAATTTGAAGTTCCTACGAAAAAACAGATTGAACATATATGCTCCAGAAGATTCGGTGTCGGGGCCGATGGGTTTATGATACTCGAAAACCACCGCGCTGATGACTTTACTATGAGGTACTGGAACGCCGATGGAGGTGAGTCTACTATGTGTGGTAACGGCGGAAGGTGCATTGCGCACTTTGCTAACCAACTTGGTATTGGGACAGATTTTTTGACCTTTCAAGCAATCGATGGGATTCATACCGCGCAAATTATTGAGCACGATATCGTTAAGCTGAAAATGTGCGATACGAAAGCACCCCAAAAATTAGAAGATACGAAATTCTTTATCAACACTGGGTCGCCGCACTATGTCGAAATTGTG
>CAMQUV010000190.1 GCA_947037995.1 uncultured Rikenellaceae bacterium | reverse complement strand
TAATAGTCGAGGTCGAAGATACCGTCTGCGCCATTCAGATAGCAGGGCACAAACATAACTTTCACCCTCCCTTTGTTATCAATCCCCTCACGGTTAAGGTGTTGCACAACAGGGTCGTGGTCCATATCGCCCAGATAGTGTGTGACATAGTCTAGGTGGTAGTTTTCGGAAGTTTCAATATTATGGAGTTTGTCTTGGAGGTCTTTGCGTGCACCGTGATTCCACGTAGGCACCATAATGTATGCCAGAACATCTTGCTCCAGCCCCTCAACTCGATTGAGTTTGCTTAGTGAGTCAATAAACTCATCAATTCCTTTGTTTTTAAATTCATAGCGTCCGCTAATGCCCACAATAAGTGGTTCGGCTTTAAACTCAGTATTTAGTGCCGTTTCGGCCACTTGAATCATCTTTTGGCGCGCTGCCTCACGTTTCTGAGTATATTCCTTGCCTTTTGGGACAAAGTCGCTCTCAAAGCCATTTGGCGTTACGTGGTCAGGTCTACGCGACACCATCGATTCGCACTCAACAGCAGTAGTTCCGCTCACCGTAGTGAAGCAGTCATACTGTTCTGCCGACACTTTTTCGATAGAATATTTAGGCACAACATTGAATCTATGTGCCAGTTCATCGACATTAAAGCCTTTCATATTTTCATATAGCGGCAGTCCGTTTCCGGCGATACATCTACCCATAACAGTAGCGTGTGTAGTAAACACCGTAGCAACGTGTGGTGCGGCGTGTTTGAGGTAAAGTCCACCGCTTGCTGTCATCCACTCGTGGAAATGCGCAACGATAGTTTTGTCTGCTTCGACGCAGTATTTCGCAAAATGCTCTACGACTTTTCCTGCAGCGTATCCAAACAGGACTGGTTCGACATAGTCCCAGCCGCTATTAATAGAGTCGACTTTGTAGTATTCCCACAGTTTGTGTAGGATACCATCTTTTTGCGGTATAAGGTCGGTATAGTCAACCAGTACAACAACGGGGTGGGTCACAGCATTAGCCCAGCGTCCTACTCTGATTCGGAGGCCATCTTTATATGCTTGTTCACGCCATTGTTTATAGAGGTTTTTGTCTTCGATAAACTCGCTATTGGGTTTATCGCGTTCATTGTCTGCGCCGATAAGTATATAGTTTGGGGTAATTTCATTTACTACAGTTTTTGCCTTAGTGGCAACCACCGTATGAATCCCCCCAACTTTATTACATACCTCCCAGCTAACTTCGAAGAGAAAGTCTGGGCTAGTTTGGGTTGGGTTTACTTCCATTTTTTCGTGTTTTATTAAATATTATTTCAACTATTCCATTACAGTCTAGCCATTAATTTGTTTTATAATCCTTACTCTGCGGCACCAATTTAGCAATCAGTCCATTTATTTTTTTCGTTTGCCACATTGCCTCAATCATCAATACTTTATTGTTTGACATTAGTTCTGCCGCCGATAATGTTTTAATCTCTTTGTCGAGTTTTTGGAGCTCCTCTGCAAACGCTTGTAGCTTCACATCGCTAGGTTTTTTGCTTTTGAGTTCAATCGCTTTGTACGTAAGTGTTTGGAGTTCTAATATGACGTTTCGCAGCACATATTTCTGGTTATCATCCAGCGGATTTTCGCCAATAATACCTTGCAGCACCAATTCAGAAAGGTCACACACTTCGCCTGCAATTTGCGCCACCGTGTTCATCGACACGATAACCCGCTGCATCTGTTCGGTATTAATTCGTGACAGATTATCAAGCGCTATCGCGCACACATAGCTAAGCACTTCGGCCTCTACCCTCTCAGTAATTTTATTATATTTATCTACCCTCACATTCATCTCTTTAACATATTCTTCGTCGCCATCAGAGCTAAGCATATCACGAATAAAGCTCATCATTTTGTAGGTTCTACGTATGTGATTAATAGTTTCGTTATGCGCCAAAATAAGGGAGATTGTAGAATCTGGTCTAATTCGCGAGGACAGCACTTTGAGTCTCATCTCGCGCAGCTCTCTATCGGGGACTTTTTTATCCATTTTATCAGCTATGGGCTTGGATATCACCATACCCAGCCACAGAATTACGCTCAAATGCAGTAGATACGCAATTGGCAGCACCACTTTGTCGGCTCCGAGATATAGCATCCCATTGACCACAAATGGCATCACCAGCGCCGATATAATTATCGAGGTTATAATAAGAATAGCGTGTCGTGCGATTATTTTTTTTGCCACCGTACCTTCGCTTTCCGCCAGTGGTGTGAGCAGGAATATTCCCCCAAGTGAGGTTCCAATCATCGCTCCAAAGAGCAAGTTGACCGGTGCGAGTGGCGCGGTACTGAGCGCTAGTATAGCCAGAAGCGCGGCGTCGATATTTTTAATTGCAATTGTAAAGAGTACTCCAACGAGCGCTCCGAGTATGATGGCATAGGTTCCGTAGCTAAGAAATTCTTGAACAAAGACGTGGTCAATGGTAAGTGAGATGAGGCATTGGCTGGCAATCATAATAAAATAATTGAGCCCAATTATAAGTAGTGCCAGCGATATAATCATTCTTGGGACTGCTTTGGTCTCTTCCGATTTGAGGAGTGGCGATAGTAACAATCCCACCCCAGCGAGCGCTATGGCGAACATAAGTGGTGGCGCAAGCCAGACAATAATCCAGGCTAGCGCGACCAGTATGATATGTGATTGTGAAATACCGAGCAGCATATATGCCGCTGATTTTTTGCACATCATTTTGGCGTGAATGGCGCTAAATAGTGTTGATGTGGTTCTGAGTGTGTTTCCGGTAGTGGCAGCGTTAATAAATCCGCTGATGGCAGCAGAGAGGGGTGAAAACTGCATCCCATTGGCCCTTCGCACCCTTAATTTGCTTCCTAGAGTAAGTTTGGTCTGTGCATTAGCCAGCAATCTAAGCGCAAGAATGATAAGCGCGAGTGACCCCAGCAGAGATAAGACGATGTTTAAACTATCTAGAAAAGTTGTGCTCATAGGAGATTAGTGTTAGACTTTTTCGTCAAGTATATTGACCTCTCTATGAGGGAATGGTTCGTCGAGCGAGAGGAACGTTTCGGTGTGGCTAACTCCGGGTATTTGTTGAATTTTATTAACAATAACGTCCATCAGGTGGTCGTTATTGATACAATACATTTTCAGCAGCATCGAGTTACGTCCCGTAATAAAGTGGCAGTCAACGACTTCGTGTATATTTTCGATACGTTCGATTGCCGCGTTACGCAGGTCGGGTTTATTGAGCTGCACACCCACAAAGGCGCACACATCATAGCCAAGTGCTTTCTGACTCACGACTAAGCGCGAGCCGCTAATAATTCCGGCCTCCTCGAGCTTTCTCACCCTCTGGTGAATCGCCGCACCCGA
>CAMQUV010000189.1 GCA_947037995.1 uncultured Rikenellaceae bacterium | reverse complement strand
AAGCTACTGATAGCGATTTAATGCAAATAATCACTGTAACGCAGAAGCAAAACAATGTTTTTGAACTCGATAAAACTTCTCTGGAATTTGAACCTATGGGTGGTGAGCAAAGTGTGGTACTTAGTAATAATGTGAAGTTTGCAGTCGAAATCCCCATAGAGGCAGATTGGATAACTATCCCTGCAACCAAAGCGGTTGAGAACAATATTATTCGATTTGTTGCAGAAGAAAATTTAACGAACGAACTAAGAACTGTAGACATAATTATTCGTGCAACCGATAGTGAGCTATCGCAAACTGTTAAGGTGAGCCAACTGCGCTATGAAGGGTCGGCAATATCTGCACCTGAAGCCGTTAGACTTAATTACAGTGATAATTCTTCGTACTCAACAACCATTCCTTACACCGGAAGTCACAATGTCATTATATCTATTGGTGGCGAAGAAATTGAATATAAAGATGGACTTTCGTTAATTGACAGCAAATCTCCGGAATGGCTTACAGGCGCTGAATGGCAAAAGAACGAAGGTGGCAAAACAGGTGGCATTACGTTTACCTATGCATTTCAAATGAATAAACAAACTCGAAATGCACCATTTGAAATGGAACTAAGAAGCGGTAATATTACTCAGAAAATGATTGTTACATATGCTGATACGGAAGTTGGGATATTAAAGCGAAATCTTATTGACTATGGTGCGCTTATTGACCCTGAGACTAATGAACGAGGGTCGTTGAATGGAATGTTTATATATGGTGGAGAACTTCAAACGCTCCAACCTTTGCCTGCGTGGCTGACAAGCGTGACTGCTGAAACTAAAGGAGAAAGACAAGTTATTATGTTTTCGTATAAACCCGAACAAACAGACAAGGCCGATTATGATATTGTAATTAATAACACTAAAGGAGAATCTGAAACTTACACTCTTGTTTATGATAACGGGTATATCTCAAAAGAAATTCTAGACGGAAGCATTACGGCTGAAAAACGTAATGGATGGGCTCCTAATGGATTTGTTATTGCTAAAAGAGGGTTTACTCCCAATGGAAGTAAAGACTATGAAACAACAAGAGGGATATATCCTTATGAAATATCAAGTGAGAAATATGACTATATAACCCTATATAAAACTAGTAACAGCGCTGCGCTAGAGGGGGTTGAGTTAGAATCAAATGTATATAAAACTCTCTTCGGTGTTGGACTCGCAAATACGAATCTAATGGTGGATGCTGATAAAAAATCTGGCAAAAAAGAGTACCCAGCTGCAAAATATTGTAACAATATGGGAGCTGATTGGTATTTTAGCAGTTTTCAAGAAATACAATGGATTTCAAGAAATAAAAATTACCTCGGAGACTCATACACGTACGATGCAATCCCTGCGCAAGGGCTTATTACATACTGGAGCACGACACAAGCAGACTCCGATAAAGTATGGGCTTTTAACTCCCAGTTTGGCACTAAGATTAAACACTACAAAACTTATAACGATAAAGTTCGTTGCGTGAGAAATCTACAATAACTAGTAATACACAAACAGTTAACGTTAATAAAAAAAAAGCCAGTTGCATTTGAAATATGCAGCTGGCTTTTTTGTTTAATATTCGGACGGTTGGTTTATTTGGTATTACCATAAAGTTTGGCGAGTGACTCCTGTACTTTTTCGTCAACGATGTATTCATCATAGTCGATATATTTGTCAATCATTCCGTTCGGTGTAATTTCTATGATTCTGTTCACGACGGTATTAATAAATTCGTGGTCGTGTGATGTCATCAGAACGTTACCTTTATATGAAGTAAGCGAGTTATTAAATGCTTGAATACTTTCGAGGTCGAGGTGATTGGTCGGCGAGTCTAGTATAAGAGTATTAGCCTCTTCAATCATCATACGAGAAATCATACATCTCATTTTTTCGCCTCCTGAGAGTACGCTAGCTTTTTTATAGATTTCTTCACCTGAGAATAGCATTTTGCCGAGGTATCCTCGGAGGTATGGTTCTGACGTGTCGTTCGAGAATTGCGACAGCCAGTCTGTGATATTGAGGTCTGTATTAAAGTAGTCAGCATTATTGATTGGCAGGAATGCTTTTTTGATAGTGATACCCCATTCCACGATTCCTTGGTCTGGAGTGTCTTCGCCCGCAAGTATTTCGAGCAGGGCGCTAACGGCTCTCGGTTCTTTCGAGAGGAAGCAGATTTTATCACCTTTTTCGACAGCAAATGACACATTAGAGAAGAGTTTTTCTCCATTAATTGTTTTGCTAAGTCCGTCAACTGCGAGTATTTTGGTGCCGGGTTCTCTTTCCATCGAGAAGATTATTCCAGGATACTTTCTCATTGAGGGTTTAATTTGTTCGATATTAAGTTTCTCAATCATTTTTTTGCGCGAGGTAGTTTGTTTTGATTTGGCAACATTGGCACTAAATCGTTGAATAAACTCTTGGAGTTCTTTCTTTTTCTCTTCGGCTTTTTTGTTTTGTTGAGCTTGTTGTCTTGCGGCAAGTTGCGATGATTCGTACCAGAACGAGTAGTTACCTGCGTAGAGGTTAATATCTGAGTGGTCAATATCGAGAGTATGCGTAGATACCGAGTCGAGGAAGTGTCTATCGTGCGATACTACGAGGACTGTATTTTCGTAGTTAGCGAGATAATTTTCGAGCCACATTATAGTGTTAACGTCGAGGTCATTAGTCGGTTCATCTAGCAGGAGGTTATCGGGTTTCCCGAAAAGTGCTTGAGCTAGAAGCACACGTACTTTGTCTTTTGCGTTAAGGTCTTTGAGTAGTTCGTAGTGTAGATTTTCTTTTATACCGAGTCCGCTTAGTAGAATTGCTGCATCGCTTTCGGCGTTCCATCCGTCAAGTTCGGCAAATTGTTCTTCAAGTTCGCCAGCTTTCAGTCCATCTTGTTCTGTAAAGTCTTCTTTGGCGTATAGTTCTTCTTTTTTCTGGATAATATTCCAGAGCACTGAGTGTCCCATAAGCACTGTGTTGAGGACGGTACATTCGTCGTGTTGAAAGTGGTCTTGGTTGAGCACCGAGAGTCTTTCGCCGCTTCCGAACGATACGTTGCCTCTCGAGGGGTCAATTTCGCCGCTGAGTACTTTTAGGAAGGTAGATTTTCCGGCACCGTTGGCGCCAATAATGCCATAGCAGTTACCCTGTGTAAATTTCAGGTTTACATCTTTGAATAGCACTCGTTTTCCGAATTGGACTTCTAGGTTTGATACAGTAATCATATAATAGTATTTATTTTTTTATAGTTCTTAAGTTTTAATCTATGTGGGTAATGGATAGATTAGGGGGTGCAAAATTAGTCAAAAAGGGGAACTAATGCAACTTTCGGGGAGTTATTGGGGTGAGAAATGTTGGGAGGGCACTGAAATCCCCCTTTATT
>CAMQUV010000188.1 GCA_947037995.1 uncultured Rikenellaceae bacterium | reverse complement strand
CACTTGTTGCCACGGGTGACGGAATAGCGATGGCGCATAGAGCAAAAGCAAAAGTGGTGGATATGCAGTACATACAATTTCACCCAACGTCGCTCTACAATCCTGCCGAGAGACCTTCATTCCTTATTACAGAAGCGATGAGAGGCTACGGGGGGATACTCAGAACGCACAGCGGCGAGGACTTTATGCACAGATACCACCCACTTGGCTCACTCGCGCCCAGGGATATTACCGCTCGAAGTATTGATAACGAACTAAAAATCTCTGGGGACGAATTTCTCTGGCTTGACGTTACGCACAAAAATCCCGAGCAAACAAAACAGCACTTCCCATCAATCGACGAGAAATGTAGCTCCCTAGGGATAGATATTACAAAAGATATGATTCCTGTTGTGCCTGCTGCGCACTACTGTTGCGGCGGGGTGCAGGTCGACCAAAACGGACAAACTACTATCGATAAACTATATTGTATTGGCGAATCATCCTGCACAGGGCTGCACGGAGCGAATAGACTTGCCTCGAACTCACTTATCGAAGCTATTGTATATGCCGAATTTGCGGCGCAACACTCGCACGGAAGGCTGCAAAATATCGAAATTCAACAAGATATACCTAAATGGAATATCCACGGAACGTCACTGCCCGAAGAGATGGTGCTGATTACACAATCCCAAAAAGAATTGCAGCAAATTATGAGCTACTATGTCGGGATTGTTCGCTCTAATAGAAGGCTCGAAAGAGCACTGCATAGACTGCAAATACTCCATACGGAAACAGAACACCTATATAAAAGGTCAACTATGTCGGTCACGCTATGCCAAGTCCGAAATATGATTGCTGTGGGTTACCTAGTGATTAAACAAGCGCGAAACCTTCAGGAAAGTATCGGGCTGCACTATTCAATAGATTATCCCCCTAAAAGTGATATATAAATAAAACATTTAACTACTGAGACTATGCATCATATTGAAATTAATATCGAAAATTCTAATGCAATACATTACGTTGACGAAGGAACTACGATTAAACAAATTATGGAACTGGAAAAGGTGAAATTAAAAACACCCGTTCTTGCGGCTTTTGTGAATAATAATCTCAAAGACCTGAACCACAGAATCTTTGCACCTGCCTCAATCAGATTTGTCGGGCTCGACGCGCCCGAAGGACGACGAACATACTCGCGCTCACTTTTCTTTATGCTCGAAAAAGCTGTCAACGACCTATTCCCGAATGCTCAAGTGAGATTTATGCACCCCGCTGGGCACGGATTTTATTGCGAAATTAATGTAATAGCCAAACCATCGCATACGCAAGCTAGTGATATCAAAAAGCGTATGATGGAAATCGTTAATGACGATAGACCTATTGTTCGAACCAAAATTAGACTGGAACAAGCACAGAAACTCTGCCAAGAAAAAAATATGGCCGACAAACTGCTCCTGCTGAAAACTAAACCTAAATTCTTTATACCATCTTTTAATCTTGATGGATTTATTAACCTTTTCGATGGGGCGATGGTGGTCTCGACAAAATTCCTTGACGTATTCGATATTATTCCCTATGCTGATGGACTTATTGTGCTTATCCCAAGCAGAGAGGACCACACCAAAGTTGAACGAAAATGCATACTGCCTAAACTTAATGAAGTCTTTCAACAGTATAACGACTGGGGAGATATTATTGGGGTGGCCAACGTGGGGGAACTCAACCAACATACTATTGAGAATAACGCTCACCAGATTGTGAAAATTACCGAAGCGCTGCACGAAAGAAATTTCTCGAACCTAGCCGACTCTATACATCGAAAATGGAAGGACGGCACGCGAATTATTCTGCTCGCAGGCCCCTCTAGTAGTGGCAAAACTACCTCGGCGCAAAGAATAACGACACAACTGCAAGTGCTTGGGTTTAATCCGCAAACTATTTCGCTCGACGACTACTTTATTGACCGCGATAAAACACCTATTGACGAATTTGGAAAACCTGATTTTGAATCAATTTTATCGGTTAATGTTGGACAATTTAATATTGACCTTAACGAAATTATGCTCGGACATACTACGGTTATACCTAGCTATAATTTTATTAGTGGAAAAAGTGAGCAGGGGAAAACGATTACGGCATCCGATAGAACTATTATTATTGTGGAAGGGATACACGCACTTAACCCGAATTTAGTGCCTAATATCGAACCCAATAAAATCTACAAGGTCTATATTTCTGCCCTCACGACTCTGTCGGTTGACGCATCAACGGCTATACATACTACCGATAATAGACTGATTCGCAGAATCGTTCGTGACCATAACTACCGTGGTCGCTCGGCTTTTGAGACACTCAAAGGATGGCAAAGTGTTAGAAGAGGGGAAGAGAAAAATATATTCCCATACCAAGAACAAGCAGATACAATCCTCAATACGGCACTCAGTTACGAACTGGCTGTGCTAGCTCCTATCGTGCGTCCGCTGCTTGCATCGGTGCCCGAAAATGAACCCGAATTTGCGGAAGCCAAAAGACTGTTGCTGTTTGTTGATATGTTTATCCCTATTGAACAGTCACACGTGCCGGCGAACTCGCTTATTCGAGAATTTATCGGAGACTCGAGCTTTAACTATTAATCATATATAAATTACTCTAAACTCACTTTTAATACTAAAAAACAAAATGAAAAAAATCAACCCCACAAGCCCACTTACACTTGGCATAGTTGCCATCCTCTTCGGACTACTACTAATCTATTTCGCCGAAGCTGTACCCTCATTTATCGTGATGGCTACTGGAATCACGCTTATTGTGACGGCCATTATCCAACAAATTGCTATAACTAGAGCAGAAACAGATGTAAATAAATCTGGCTGGAAAACACTATCATTGAGTGCAATATTGCTTCTAGCACTCGGTACTAGCCTAGTTGCATTTAGTGATTTCTGGGCTGACCTTATTGTTACTATTATTGGACTTATTATTCTACTGCTTAGTGTTGCTTATATTATGCAAATCGTGCACGCCAAAAAATTGGGACTCAAAATTAGCCCTGTTCATTACGTGATATTTGTAGTGCTCCTTGCGGCCTCTATTATTATTATCCAGAACCCAGCTTATATCAAAACATTTGTGTTTGAACTCACAGGAGGAATTTATATCTTCTGCGGTGCGCTGCAATTGGCGAATTACTTTACATTCAAAAAAGTCTCTAAACTTAATAATTCTCAAATCCAAAAATAATTTATTTATTTGAGCAACTGAATTTCTCAATCCCCTTGTTGTAATTATTACGATGAGGGGATTATTTTTTTGCTGTTTAGTCTCTTTGTTTTATTTTGTAACCTACACAACCACCACCCAAGGTGCCACCGGCACACACACCATCGCCAAACAAACTGTAACGGTAACACAATACACTA
>CAMQUV010000187.1 GCA_947037995.1 uncultured Rikenellaceae bacterium | reverse complement strand
AGAGTGCCAATGATTGCGTATATCCCGAATGTGACCAAAGGCGCAACTACCTGCCTCGCGTCGGTCGAAGCTCCTGATATTATGCCTACTATACTCGAAGTAGCGGGAGTGAAAAAGTATAAAACAATCCAGAAAATGACAGGACGAAATATACTGCCGAAACTAAATCAACTGACCGCCTGGAAACACCATAGAATGCATATTATACACTATCCGAACAAATGGGACGTTGATGGTGACGGAATAGGTACATTCTCAGCTATTGTAAAAGGGGGATGGAAACTTATCTATCACTATGATACGCAAACCACAGAACTATATAATATCAAAGTGGATATATCGGAAATAATTGACCAAGCTAAAAATCCTTTACAAAAAGAAGTTAGGGAAAATCTTGCGAAAGAACTTACCTCACAATTGCTGCGAATGGATGCGCAAATACCCACACTCAAAAATGGAGATAATTGTACTTATCCCGATGGACGGAAACATAAAAAATTTAACCTTAAGTAAATTATGAAAATAGCTATATTCCAAATGGATATACAGTGGGAAAACTCATCGTGGAACCTCGAAAAAGCGAAACTCTGGATACAAGGACTCAAAAATACCGATACGCAAATTGCTGTGCTTCCCGAAATGTTTGCCACAGGATTCTCTATGAACCCTACGAAAATTGCGCAAACCGAAAATGATGAGGTCGTAAAAGCTATGACCGAAATTGCCCTGCAAACCAATATTGCTATCGTTTTCAGTATGGCCACCGTTGATGAAGGGAAATACTATAACCGTATGTTCTTCGTAGAACCCTCAGGCCTGATTCACAGATACGACAAAAAACACCTGTTTAGTATGGCGGGCGAAAATAATAACTATACAGCAGGAAATCAGCATACGATAGTGAACTATAAAGGCGCCAGACTACTCTTGCTTGTATGCTACGACCTTAGATTTCCTGTTTGGAGCCGAATCGCACAAACACAAGCCGATGCTATTATATATGTAGCCTCTTGGCCGCAAAGCCGAGAACACGCCTGGAAAACTCTACTACAAGCAAGAGCCATTGAAAACCAATGCTACGTTATTGGCGTAAATAGAACAGGGGACGACCCTGGAAACCATTATAGCGGAGATAGCGTAATCATTGACTTTATGGGCAAATATATAGCACAGTGCACACCAAACCTTGAATGCGCCTGCACGGCCGAAATATCTATTGACAATCTGAACCTGTTTAGACTCAACTTTCCTGCACACCAAGACGCCGAACAATACAATATTAAAATAAACTAAATCAAATAATAATAGTAATATTATTATACAAATATATGGAAATAACAGTCACCGCATCAGTCGTTCTAGTGCTTACGGGTATCCTCGTAGGACTGCTTAATACGTACGCTGGGGCGGGAGCTGCACTTACTTTTTCGATATTCTCGGCTCTCGGTATGCCAACGCAGGCTATTAACGGAACTAACCGAATCCCGGTTATTATGCAAACTCTAGCTATGACCCTAGGGTTCAAAAAACAAGGAGTGCTGAATATCGACCACTCACTCAAACTGGCAATACCTACGGTTATCGGTGCGGCCATAGGAGCTTATTATGCTGCTATTATTGCGCCGACTGTATTTGAAATATTACTGGGCTCAATTATGCTGCTACTGCTAGCGGTGCTGCTTTACGACCCTAAGAAGTTCCTCAAACCTGCTGTCAAAAACTTTAAAGTACCACGCAAAATTGACTACCTGTGGTTCTTTCTCATTGGGCTCTACGGAGGTATGTTTCACGTCGGAGTAGGCTATTTTATTATCACCACAGCAATTCTATCTATGGGCTACGACCTGGTCCAAGCAAGCGCTATCAAAGGGTTTATCGTACTGCTCTATACACCCATTACACTGGCTATATTCATATCGCACGACCAAATTTGGTACCTGTTCGGAGTGCTTCACGGCGCGGGAAATATTATCGGAGCAACAGTGGCAACATCGTATGCCAAAAAAATACCTATGAACCTTATCAGATGGTCGCTCGTGGCAATGATTACGGTCACCTCGCTCGACCTATTCGGGGTCATCGAACTAAAGGTTATACTACAAAATATCATAAAATTATTCATATAAAAATAGACATCTTAAACTCAAAATGAAACGATTAATTATTATCCTCACGCTTATACTAACCCTTATTCCAAGCGCCTCACTGGCTCAAGGGGTGCATATCGCACCACTTCCCAAAACAGTTAATTTTGCAGGCGAGACAGTACCTATAGACTACCCCTATGTACGCGAAGCTATCGAACGAGAAATGCTCACTACAATGTGTATGCACACATCAACTATGCTTACCCTTAGGAGAATGACAAGGTTTTTTCCTGAAATCGAAAGAATACTTGCTAAAAATGGAATCCCTGATGATTTTAAATATCTGGCGATGGCCGAAAGCGGACTTAATGTAGAAGCAATATCACCTGCTAGAGCTAGTGGATTGTGGCAATTTATGAAATCTGCTGCGAAAACTTATAATGTCGAAACGGGTGACAATGTTGACCTAAGATATAATGTCGAACAGGCAGCTGAGGCAGCTTGCAGGTACTTCAAACACGCGTATAGCGTATATGGAAACTGGACACTGGTAGCGGCTTCGTATAATGTTGGAATAGCAGGAGTATCGCGCCGCAAAAACTTGCAGGGCGTAAAAACTTACTGGGACCTATACCTACCAGAAGAGACTATGAGATACGTTCCGCGCATAGTGGCATTTAAAATCGTAACGGCCGACCCAGCAAAATATGGTTTTCATTTAAGAGAGAGCGATTGTTTGCAACCTTTTGAAAATTATATCGAGGTCAAAATCAATGACTTAGATATCAAATGGTCAGAATTCGCCAAAAAATATAATACCGATTACCGCCAACTACGCACATTAAATCCGTGGATACGCAGTTATTCATATCATAATAAATCACGCAAAACATATACCGTAAAAGTACCAAATGAGAAATTCAAAAAAACTGGATATTAAAAATGCAATTGTGATAGAGGGAGCCCGAGAGAACAATCTAAAGAATGTTTCTCTTGAAATCCCGCGTCACAAACTCACTGTTATTACGGGGCTTTCGGGCTCGGGTAAATCTTCGCTAGCCTTCGACACTATTTATGCCGAAGGCCAGCGCCGCTATATGGAAACGCTATCGTCATACTCGCGCCAGTTCCTCGGAGCGCTCGAAAGACCTGATGTAGATAAAATCTCGGGACTTTCACCCGTGATTGCCATTGAACAGAAAACAACAGGCAAAAACCCACGCTCTACTGTGGGTACTGTCACCGAAATCAACCAATTCCTAAGACTGCTTTTTGCACGCGCTTCGGTTGCGTACTCAATGGAGACGGGCGAAAAAAT
>CAMQUV010000186.1 GCA_947037995.1 uncultured Rikenellaceae bacterium | reverse complement strand
CGAAGTGGAGGCTCGCTTACTGGTGCGAGTACCTCCACAGGCTTCGTTCGCCTATACCATAATTTAGGGTTTGTTGGTTGGTCGTGTTTGCTCTTTTTGGTTTGGTTTGGCATCGAGAGCCGAGGCCGGACATCCCGACAGGCAAATTAGGGCGGTTATCGCCCCCTATTTCCCACCAAAACAGCAATCACCCCTAGCACTCGGATATAATATATTATACCGAATAACTGGGGGTGACATTTTGCTTACACATTCGAGTGAATATGTAATTTATTATATATATGCTAAAATTTATTTACACATATTTTTGATATAAGTGTGGTGCGGTCCAAATCTTTCGAAGGCAGCTTTATCTAGTTCCGCTTGGTGGTCTGGGTGCGCCACAGAAATAATAAGTCTAGCACGTTCTTGCAGAGTTTTGCCATACAGGTCCACAGCTCCATATTCCGTAACAAAGTAATGCATATGCGCTCTTGTAGTAACGACCCCAGCTCCAACGTTGAGCATAGGTGCAATTTTGGACATTCCTTTTTTGGTAACAGAAGGCATTGCAATCATAGCTTTACCGCCTTTAGAAAGTGATGCTCCGTATATAAAGTCAACTTGTCCGCCGACACCTGAATAATGTTTCGCACCAATTGAATCAGCACAAACTTGCCCCGTAATATCAATTTGCAGAGCAGAGTTAATCGCTGTTACTTTTTCATTTTTCGCAATAATATATGGGTCATTAGTATATCCCACATCCATCATCGAGACCATCGGGTTGTCGTCAATAAAGTCATAGACTTTTTGCGAGCCCATCAAGAATGTAGATACCATTTTACCTTTGTCGATACCTTTATTTTCGCCATTGATAATTCCAGCTTCAACAAGAGGAAGTACACCATCAGCAAACATTTCGGTATGAATACCAAGATTTTTATGGTTACCAAGTTTGGCAAGAACGGCATTAGGAATAGCACCGATACCCATTTGCAGGCAGGCTCCATCCTCAATAAGTCCCGCACAATGAGCTCCGATAGCGAGTTCGATTTCGTCAGGCGTAGTAAAGTGTGCTTCTTCGAGTGGTTCGTGATTTTCGCACCATATATCGATTTTCGAAGAGTGAATCATCGCATCACCAAATGCACGTGGCACATATTTATTAATTACGGCGATAGTATGGTCAGCACATTCCACCGCTGCTAGTGTAGCATCAACAGAAGTTCCCAGCGAAACGAATCCGTGTTTATCCGGAGGTGACACTTGAATCATCGCTACGTTAATAGGCAGCGCTCCACATCTATAAAGTTTTTGAGTTTCGCTAAGGAAAACAGGGATATAATCAGCAAATCCAGCTTGAGTTTGTTTACGAAGGTTTCCTCCGACAAAAAATTGGTCAGCTTGGAATATGCCTGCATATTTCTCATCAGCATAGGGCGCAGCTCCTTCGGTATGAAGGTGATGAATTTTAACATCTTTAAGTTCGCCTTTATCGCCTCTTTCTAATAGGGCTTTAATAAGG
Organism: uncultured Rikenellaceae bacterium; assembly: GCA_947037995.1. GTDB lineage: Bacteria > Bacteroidota > Bacteroidia > Bacteroidales > Rikenellaceae > Mucinivorans. Next base: position 1,905 of record CAMQUV010000186.1, on the reverse strand, counting down.
CTTTGCGGTGCACTAGCCACCGAGCTAAGGTGGATATGGTCGCCATTTTTAACAACATTTACAGCTTCTTGTGCTGAAACGATTTTGATTGAGTTCATAGTTTTAAAATGTTATGAATTATAATATATTTGTTTTTTTTAGGTTTCTAAATAATTAGAGGTTAAATCTATACACCGTACTGCTTGGCAGGTCTGGAATCCAAATAACTCCATCGGTAACGGTAATATCAGCAGGTCCGCTAAATTTGACCCCAAAGTCAAGTTTTCTGACGTGTTTTTGCGGGTCAGTAAGGTCGACCATAAAAACAGCTGGTTCTTTTTCATTGCTGGTCACCCAGCTCGAGATATACATTCTTTCGCCATTACTCGACATCGCCATCCCATCATATTGTCCGTGAGGTAGATTGGGTATGAATTTGGTTAGCGGCTGGTCAGGTTTTGTAATATCCACAGCATATACCACATTTTGTTGATTTGGGGTTCCCGTTGGGTTATATGATGCAATATAGAGCAGTCCAGCCGAAACAGCTAGTCCGTTAGCTCCGGGGATATTCCCAACAAGCATTGGTTTCGCTGTCGAGAGTGATGATAGGTTCGAGACATCTATTCCGTAAAGTTTGCCCGTATTTGTAACCGACACCATAAGCATATGCCCTAGTGCCACAAGGTCATTGACAAAGACATCTTCTTTGGGCATAGATATAACGGATGGTTTCTCATTTATTTTTTTGAGGTTATAGACAACTATTTTTGCAACATCGGCAATGAATAGGTGGTTCGAAACAACCGCCATACCCTTCGGAGCGGACAGATGCCCGTCGCTAGGTATAAGGAGAGATACTTTTCCATTTTCGATTTTCGAGATATAACCTTTGCCCATAGTGTTAAGTGGGTCGAGTTTCTCGGTACCAAAATTTGAAACAAGTAAAGCATTTTTATATTTCACAGTGCCCTCACAAAACTTCAGTCCTTGGTCATACGTTGAGGGTACTTGTAGGGTTTCATTGTTTTGTGCACACGCTTTGGTGCTAAATGTAAAGCAGGCTAAGAGTGCAAATAGAGTAACAGTTTTCATCATAATTTTCTCACAAATTTATCATTCAATCATCAGTGCGATGAGAGATATTAAGGGGTAATAATTGACAAATATAAAAATAAAAACTACCGAATGCAACAAGAATGGGGTTAAATATGAATAAAGTTAGGGTTTTGCCCGGCAAAAGCAACACCCCCCTAACTACAAATGTAGCTAGAGGGGTCGTGAAAATATATCTATGCTCGCTATGTTAGTCTTCCATAGCGTTGTTTACACGGTTAACAAAATCTTCCGGAGTCTTCGAGCCACCCACAATACGGGCAACTTCTTTACCTTCTTTTACGAATACAAGCGTTGGATAGGCTCGCACCACGAATTTTTTGGCAATGTCAACTCCCTCACCTTTTTCAGCATCGATTTTGAAAAGCAAAAAGTTTTCATTCAATGATTCAACTCCCGTGCTTGGGAAAATATTAGCACTCATAAACTTGCACGGTGGGCACCAGTCAGTGAATACGTCAACTATTAGAGTTTTGTTTTCAGCCTTTGCCTGAGCAACTGCTTGGTCAAATGTTTTGTCCTTGATAGTGTTTAGTCCTTGGGCAGAAATAATACCTACTGAACTTACAACGGCTAAAATAATAGCGAGAAATGTTTTTTTCATTATGATTTTGGTTTAATGGTTATATAAAATTGTTTTTAATATCTATGAAACGCATATAAAGAAGATAATATTGTGAGGGGGAGAATTATAATGCACATAAAATTTCACGTTCGGCTAAACTGACCAATAGGCATCACTGCCACGCAAGCTGTAAATAATAAGGAACTAATAGTACTATAAAAGGAGGCTCTGCATACCTACACGCC
>CAMQUV010000185.1 GCA_947037995.1 uncultured Rikenellaceae bacterium | reverse complement strand
CGGTGACTGGAGTTCAGACGTGTGCTCTTCCGATCTATGTTGTAAGTAATTTTTTTCATAATTTTAGTTTTAAGGGTTGGTTACTAAAGCGAATCGACAGTATGTTCGGGTGTATCTACACTATTTTCTGTCCAGGTAATCGGAATATCGCGAGCTTCAAAGTCTTCGTTTTTATTCGTGAATTTGATTAGTTTCAGGGATTTCATCTCTTTTTCAACATAAATTGGTTTCAGGGTAATATCCGTATATGCCCCCATAGTTAATTGTGCCGCGTTATAATGCCCCGATTTAAAGGTGTTTGTACGTTGTTCGCCTTTAATGTAGCTAGTTTTGATTGCCAGTGTTTTGTTGTTTCCATCGATTACGTTTGTCATTTTGATATATGCTGAGTATTGGTTATCGAGCGGCATAACGCCAAACACCACAATAAGCTCACCAGTTTGTGAGTTTGCAATAGCGCTTTTGAGCGTCATTTTCCACGTAGCAATTTCGGGATAAACGAATAGAGTTTCAGTCGAGACATTAATGCCGGTGGTAGATTCGACTCCTTTTTTAACTTTGTTCCAGAAGGAGTTTTTCTTTTTTTCTTTTTTTGCGAGGTTGTTTCTTCTTGTTGTGTAGTTTGATTTTGCTCGTCATTTTGTGCAGAAGCAGTAGTGATTGCGGCTAATGCAAGGAGCGCTAAAATAATTTTTTTCATATTATTATTAGTTTTTTGGGATACTTCTTAGCCCACAGAATAGAAGCGAGTGTGTTTTACTAGATGAAAACTTGTGACCTCCCGTTTAATACCTCTTCCAGCAGATGAAATCAATAAAAAGAGCATCAAACTTAAAATAAATTTGATGCTCTTTTTATATTAAAACTCTCTGTACAGTGATTTAAAGTACAGTTTTATACAGTTTTACAACAGGCTTTTACCAGTCATTTCAGTAGGAGTTGGAAGCCCCATTATTTCAAGTATAGTCGGCGCTACATCTGCCAAAACCCCCGATTTTATCGCTTTGTATTTCTCCGATACCAATACAACTGGCACAGGGTTGAGTGAGTGCGCTGTATTTGGCGAACCATCCGCATTCACAGCGTTGTCAGCATTACCGTGGTCGGCACAAATAATCACTTCGTAGCCTCCTTTTTGCGCTGCAGCAACGACCTGTTCAACACATTTATCAACCGTCGCAATAGCTTTTTCAATCGCTGGGTAGATACCTGTGTGGCCAACCATATCGCCATTTGCAAAGTTTAGGCAAACAAAGTTATTTTCGCCTTTTTCAAGTTCAGGCACAAGCGCTGCCGTGATTTCGTTGGCACTCATCTCGGGTTGCAAATCATACGTAGCAACCTTTGGCGAATTAATCAATATTCGGTTTTCGCCCTTAAACGGAGCCTCTTGTCCGCCATTAAAGAAAAATGTAACGTGTGCAAACTTCTCAGTCTCAGCGATTCTAAGTTGTTTAAGCCCTTGTTTGGAAATGTACTCACCAATAGTATTTTCAACATTTTCTTTATTAAAAAGTATATGCATACCCTCGAATGATGAGTCATAAGGTGTCATTGTGCAGTAGTATAACGGCAGAGTAGTCATCCCTTGTTCAGGCATATCTTGCTGTGTAAGAACCATTGTCAGCTCCTTAGCACGGTCGTTGCGATAGTTGAAAAAGATGACAACGTCACCCTCTTTGATATTTCCATTGACTCCTTCAATAACGATTGGTTTAACAAATTCGTCAGTAATTTCATTGTCATACGAGTCTTGCATAGCTTGCACAGGGCATTTAGCCGGCGTACCTTTTTTGTTGACCAACAGTTCGTAAGCCTCTTTGACACGTTCCCATCTTTTATCTCTATCCATAGCGTAGAATCGTCCGATAATATCAGCGATTGCACCCTTTTTGCCCGTTTTAAGATGGTTTTGCAGCTCCTCAATAAACCCTTTTCCACTACGAGGGTCTGTGTCTCGTCCGTCCATAAAACAGTGAATAAAGCTATTTTCAATACCCCATTTTTCAGTAAGGTTTGTAAGCGCCTTTAGGTGCTCGAGTGTACTATGCACGCCGCCATCAGAGACTAGTCCCATAAAGTGAACAGCTACATTATTGTTTTTGGCGTGTTCGAACGCTTTTTTGATTTCAGGTACCTCGCCGAGTCTATTTTCGCGGATAGTCATATTGATTTTGACTAGGTCTTGATAGATAATTCTACCTGCACCGATATTTTGGTGCCCCACTTCCGAGTTACCCATCTGCCCATCAGGTAGACCTACGTTTTCCCCATCCGTGCGAAGCGTAGCGTGTGGATATTTTGTCATCAAAGAGTTGATGAATGGCGGTTGAGCGTTATAGATAGCGTCAGATTTTGTTTTGTCACCGATTCCCCATCCGTCGAGAATCATTAAGAGTACTTTGTTCATTGTTATTATGTTTTAATGTATTTAATTATTGTTAGTCTAAGTATATGTCAAGCGATGAAAGGTCGCTAATAAGCACTTTTCGTGGTTTGCTACCCTCCTGCTTACCCACGATTCCAGACGCTTCGAGTTGGTCGATAATTCTACCTGCACGGTTGAATCCGATTGAGAATCTTCGTTGGACAGTCGAGGCCGAGCCAGACTGGTTTGCCACAACGTATTCGGCTATTTCGTTGAACAGAGGGTCGCGCTTGCCAGAGTTTTCTTTTGGTTTGGTTGTGTCGCCTTCTGGTTGATAGTCAGGTAGTTCGTACGCACCGGAGTAGCTTTGTTGTCGTTCGATATGTTCGGCAATTAGTTCAACTTCGGGGGTGTCGACAAAGGCGCATTGCACTCGAGTAATGTCGCTCCCTGTAGAAATAAGCAGGTCACCTCGCCCTATCAATTGGTTGGCTCCGGTAGAGTCTAATATAGTACGTGAGTCAATTTGCGAGGTAACTCGGAACGCTATACGTGCCGGGAAATTGGCTTTTATGACACCCGTAATAATATTAGTTGTCGGTCTTTGCGTTGCAATAATAAGGTGTATCCCTACTGCTCGCGCAAGTTGTGCTATACGCGCAATTGGTGTTTCGACCTCTCTTCCGGCTGTCATTATCAGGTCGGCAAATTCATCAATAATAACCACGAAATATGGCAAGAATCTATGCCCTTTCAGTGGGTTGAGTTTTCTGTTTACAAACTTGGCATTATATTCTTTTATGCTTCGCATCCCCGCATCTTTGAGCAGGTCATATCTTGCATCCATCTCAACACAAACACTATTCAAAGTATAGATAACCTTCTGTGTGTCAGTTATAATCGCCTCTTCGGAGTCTGGCATTTTTGCCAAAAAGTGTTTTTCTAGTTTGGAGTAGAGTGTAAGTTCGACTTTCTTAGGGTCGATGAGTATAAACTTGAGTTCTGACGGGTGTTTTTTGTACAAAAGCGACGTGATAATCGCATTAAGACCAA
>CAMQUV010000184.1 GCA_947037995.1 uncultured Rikenellaceae bacterium | reverse complement strand
AGGTAGGTAGGTAGGTAGGTAGGTAGGTAGGTAGGTAGGTAGGTAGGTAGGTAGGGTTTCTTTTTTTTCAAGGATTTTTTGTGCTACTATGCGTGTTGTGGTGTAAAAGCTATTGTGTGAGCCCTTGTGCGCACTATTAGTATTATTATGAATTTTACCCACAAAAAAAAAGACTCTCAATACTTTAGCGTGAAAGTATTGAGAGTCCCATTAGTATATCCTCAGCGTATGTGAAGAATCTGTGTGTAAGTCTTAAAGTTTAGGTCCAGAAGCCACAAGCTTTTTACCAGTGTCATTACCCGTGAATTTCTCGAAATTCTTAATGAAACGGCCTGCCAAATCACGCGCTTTAATGTCCCATTCTTGTGGGGTCGCATAAGTGTCTCGCGGGTCAAGTATTTCCGGATGTACGTGAGGTAGTGCAGTAGGGACTTTGAAGCTAAAGTATGGGATGTCTTTTGTTGGAGCTGTGTCGATAGAGCCATCCAAAATTGCATCAATAATACCACGAGTATCTTGTATTGATATACGTTTGCCCGAGCCATTCCATCCCGTATTTACCAAGTATGCGGTAGATTTAGATGCTTTCATTTTTTTGACTAGTTCTTCGCCATATTTAGTAGGGTGTAACGAAAGGAATGCCGCTCCGAAGCAAGCCGAGAATGTCGGTGTTGGCTCGGTGATTCCACGTTCTGTTCCCGCCAACTTCGCTGTGAAGCCAGAAAGGAAGTAGTATTGCGTTTGCTCTTCATTAAGTATTGAAACAGGAGGCAGTACGCCAAAAGCATCAGCAGACAGGAATATAACTTTTTTTGCCGTAGGAGCTTTAGAGCCCTCTTTGATATTCTTAATATGGTCTATCGGGTAGGAAACACGTGTGTTCTCAGTAACGATATCATCAAAGTCAATTTTACCATCTTTCGAGACAGTTACATTTTCGAGCAGTGCGTTTCGTTTGATTGCTGCATAGATATCTGGTTCGGCCTCTTTACTTAGGTGGGCGACTTTGGCGTAGCAGCCGCCCTCGAAGTTGAAAATGCCATCGTCGTCCCAACCGTGCTCATCGTCGCCGATAAGTTGGCGTTTTGGGTCTGTCGATAGTGTAGTTTTCCCCGTGCCTGAGAGTCCGAAAAATATAGCGGTTTCCCCTTCTTCATTCGTATTTGCAGAGCAGTGCATCGAAGCCATTCCTTTGAGTGGAAGTAGGTAATTCATTATTGAGAACATACCTTTCTTCATCTCGCCACCATACCAAGTGTTCAGGATTACTTGCTCCTTAGTTGTTAAGTTAAATACTACTGCTGTCTCAGAGTTAAATCCTAACTCTTTGAAATTCTCTACCTTTGCCTTTGCAGCATTGTAAACCACGAAATCAGGCTCGCCAAAGTTGGCTAGCTCCTCTGCTGTTGGGCGGATGAACATATTTTTTACAAAATGGGCTTGCCAAGCTACCTCCACGATGAAACGCACTTTTAAACGTGTGTTTTCGTTCGCGCCGCAAAATGCATCTACCACATATAACCTTTTATTTGATAACTCGTCTACTGCAATTTTGCGAATAGTGTCCCAAGATGCTTCTGAAACAGGCTTGTTGTCGTTCTTGTACTCGTCTGATGTCCACCAAATTGAATCCTTTGATACAGAATCCATTACGAAAAATTTGTCCTTAGGGGAACGTCCAGTGTATATCCCAGTCATAACGTTAACTGCGCCTAGCTCGGTCTGCTGTGAAGCCTCGTAGCCAGTGAGTGTAGAGGCAGTCTCCTCAGTGAATAACTGCTCGTATGTGGGGTTGTAAATAATCTCCGTAGCACCGTTGATGCCGTATTTTTCTAAATTGATTGACATTGCGTAATTAGTTTTAAAAAGTTGGTATTTATTTATTGTCTGTCCGATTGTGTAACGATACACAATTTTTTTATATACAAATATATAAATTATTTTTTAATATCTATGCCTAAAAAATGAAAACTTTTGCTAAAACAACTTTTAATCTATTCTATTTTGTCATCCTCCTCAATCTTTACCAAGAGTTTGTCTATTCTAGCTCCATCCATATCCACAACTTCAAAACTGAAGCCCTGCCAAGTGGTTTTTTCACCGCTGATTGGAATGTGTTGCAAATGCTCAATTACTAAACCCCCAACAGTATTGTATTGACCAGACTCGTACAACTCCTCCTTGTCGAAATAGGTCAGAAAGTCGTGGAAATGACACTTGGCATCTATCAACCAACCCTCGCCGTGGGCTCGCTCAATTATCTCGGGCTCCTCGTGTGGCTCCTCTATCGAACCCACCAACGCCTCCAACATATCCTTTAATGTCACCATTCCCTCTAACCCACCAAACTCATCGCATACCAATGCCTGTGAAATTCGCATAGTCTTCATCTGCTCTAGTACCTTGAAAGCACTCATAGATTCGTGTACGTACGTCGGCTGGTGCATAATCTTTGATAAATGGAAATCATCACTGTCAATAGTCAATAAAATGTCTTTTACGTGTACGATACCTATAATCTGGTCGACAGAACCATTGCCAATAGGGTAGACCGAAAGCATATTTTCACCTACTATCTGACGTACCTGCTCGCCCGTTGCATTTTGCTCGAGCCAATGAATCTCCGTCCTATGTGTCATAATTGAACGAACCTTTAAATCACCCATCATAAATACACGCTCCACAATCTCTTGCTCGACCTGCTGTACATCTCCATCCTTTGCACTCTCCTCAATCATTGACTTAATCTCAGCCTCCGTAATGTTCGCTTCGCTCTCCTTAATACCCAAAAGCGCCACTATCCCTTTCGTACTTTTTGACAGTAACCACACGAACGGGAGCGATAAACGCGAGAGAAATAACATCGGCCCAGCCATCGTTGTTGCAACTTTTTGTGCCGCATTCATTCCGATTTTCTTAGGTACCAGCTCTCCGAAAATTAATGTTAAATATGTTACTGCAACTACAATTATTGTCTGTGAGAGCATATGGGCATACCCCGCGTTGATGCCCCAGCCACTTAGTGTGGCGCTAAACAGGTCGGCAATTTTATCGCCCGAGTAAATACCCGTTAGGATTCCCACTACTGTAATGCCGATTTGGATTGTTGATAGGAATTTATCGGGTTCGCCTGCTAGTTTTAATGCCGTCTTAGCTCGTAGGCTGCCTTGTTTGGCTGCTGTGGCTAGGCTCGATTTTCGGGCGGAAATCAGTGCTATCTCCGACATAGCGAGGATTCCGTTGAAAAGGATTAGGGATAGGATTATTATTATTTCAATCATTGTTTTATTGTTTGGAGGGTAGTTTTAAAGTTTTTTGGGGGTGTATGTGTTGTTCTTTTTTGTCGTTATTGTTGTGGCTGCTGTGCCCGCTGCTGAGCGTTCTTTGAAATCAGCAACAACCACACCGCGCTAAAATTCATTTGGCACTGTG
>CAMQUV010000183.1 GCA_947037995.1 uncultured Rikenellaceae bacterium | reverse complement strand
GGGATTGACAGCACAACTATGCTTTTAGAGATGTCAACGATTCGCAAAGGTGGTATTGACCTGTTTGTTAAGAGTGAAGTTCAAGTACTAAACTAAATCAAAAGAACCCCGACTATAATATTTGTTTATACGAACAAAACCGAATAATGAAAATAATATTTACAACCGCACTGTTCGCGTTGCTTCTGTTTGCTTGCAATAATAATACACAAGAAATCACGGTGAGCCTGCAAAAACTGCAATTTACACCAGCCAAACAACCATTAATAGAAATCGGATTTTAATTAATTTCAGCCTACTGAGTATTATTCAGTAGGCTAATCATATAAAAAAATGAATATAACTCTTCCAACCCTAATTATTATTAGCTTATTGTTTTCGTGCACTAATAACTCGACCGAAAACACCTTGTTGAGTGGCACGACTAAAAATATCACCAACAAAATCCAACCAACTAGTTTTCCGATTGACTCAATTGGGCAACCCAATAATATCTTGTCTTTTGGAGATGTAATTATACTATCAGAAGAACTAAACCAAAAATCTATAACTGTTTTCAACGATAAAACGAAAAAAATATCACGACTTCTTCCTAAAGGAAGAGCAGCCAACGAAGTGATTAATGTACACATTCTAGCGCAAAACTCTTCTAGGGATAACGAATTTTATGTATTTGATGATTCAAAGCAAAAAATGTTTAATTTTAGTCAAAATAATGAGGGTTTTGATTTAATTGAGATGAAAGATATCAATGGCTATAGCACTTTCTCTGTTGATGATACAGTTGTAGTAGGCAACCTTAAAGGAAGCGACGCTCGTTTTGGGATATCTACAATTGAAGATGTTATAACGTCAAAATTTGGAGACTATTCACAGTTTGATTTAACTTGCGAAATTGGAAATGCAATATTGCCTGGAATGACAACAATCAATAGGGCGCAGAAAAAATTTGCTAGTTTTTCTTTTTTCACGCCTTCATTTTCGATAGTGTCATATCTAAACAAAGGAGAACTAATATATAATAAGACTTACAAAATGCCTGAATTCAATACTAATAAGGGCGAGAAAGCTAGTTTCCCAACGTTTAAGATGACATCAACCCTTGGATTTGTGTCGCTAACTTCTTGTGATAAATACATTTACGCTCTTTACAGTGGCGAAACTTTTAAAGATGCTATGTCAAGTGGGGCTAATGCGTTACTGGCTAATGTTATATGTGTGTTTGATTGGGACGGTGATTTTATCACTAATTTAGAGTCGGACATTAAGATTCGGTCTATTGCATTTAATGAGCAACAACAGAAACTTTTTGGAGTTTTCTTATCCGAGTCGGGTCATTACGAGGTTTCATATATAAATATAACTGATATTCAGGATTAACAAATATCCTTTTATTCATCCATCTTACAACTCTCTTACACCTCTTCCAAACAGGAAATCACGGAGAGCTTACAAAAACTATAGTCAGTGCCGATAAAATAATTGGTTATGACACAAATCAAGATAATACAATATGCGGATTTGAACTGTAAAAGTAGCCGCCAATCATTATAGTAGGTTTTTTATTTGTAACACCCTGTAATTCAAAGTATTGCAAAGTACGAATAGTAGGTCGTATAATTTGGATTTAATATTATTAGTATGTAAATTTGTATAATAAGATTTAGCCTAATTAATGTAAACTTAACCGATTTGCCAATGAATAATTTAGTGTGCCGACAGGCAGTGTTCGACTAGCGTCGCCACCCACACTTATAACAGCCAAACAACAGGCAACAATAGCATGAGTATTATGTGTGGGGTTTGTGCTCCAATGACGGGTAGTCCTCATAGAGAAGATAGACCCTCAGTATGCTCAGCTAGGTAGTCCGGCGCAATTTTATTCTCTAATCGTGAGGATGTCTTTGACCTATGATTAAATGCATCCTCAATTTTAAAACACCATTATGAAAAACAGCACACTTTTATTATTACTCTTTACATTACTAACCTCGTGCAGTAACGACAATGTCTTTTCAAATATGAAGATGAAGTACGTTGAGTTCGAAAATACGACAAATTTAAAAGGACAAATTATACATAAAAACTTACTTGGCGTAGAACACATCACTATCTATGACACTTTGATGATAATGATAACTCCACAAAATGATAAGTTATACAGAGTTATAGCCATCAATAATTGGCAAGATTTGGGGAATATTGTCACAAAAGGACGAGCTTCAAACGAACTTATATCAGCACATTACCCTATGTACTTTGAAAAAAATGATAATATAGCTATGTTTATATACGAGCCGTCAACTAAAAAAATGAGAATGCTAAATATATCAAAATCTTTAAAAAAGGAATATGCTGTATTTGATGATTCTAATCTTGCAGACGTGTCAGACTTTCCGTATTTAGATTATATCTACCCTTTATCTGATGGATTCTTTTTCATTGATTACCTTAAGGGATTTGGCGCCCCACCATTTAAACAACAATATGGAACAATAAGTAAAAAGGGGGACTTAAAGGAGTTAGCCTACCTGGACGGAACTGAAATTGAATTACAGCAACACCCGCATTTATTAGCCGCATCAACTGCAATAAATGAAACTAAAAGACTATATGTTTCAGCAATGATGTATTTAGATCAAATTAACTTTCTCAATATTGACAACCCTAAAAAATCATTCAGTCTCACTACAAGTGATAAGGCTCAGGGTTTTAACAATATTAATATGATGGAGCAAACAAAGTGGTATTATTCAGACGTCACTACGACAAATGAAATTGTCGTAGCGTTGTACGTAAATACGAAAGACAATCTAAGTGAGCTACACATTTTTGATTGGGATGGAAACCCCATAGCTTGCGCAAAAACTAATCTTGACCTCATTGATTTAACAATCGACACAAACAAAAATATAGTTTACGGCCTTACTGCAGAGGAGCAACTTTATTCGTTTGATATTTCAAGCTTAGTTAGATAATTTTAAAACCCTAATATTGAAATACTACCTCATTCTCATAACTACTCTATTTTTTGCTTGCACCTCCTCCAAACAAAAAATCACCGAGAGCCTACAAAAGTTGCAATCTACACCGATTACGGTCAATACCGATAAAACAATTGGTTATGACACAAACCAAGAGAATCCTCAAAATAATATACTATCTTTATAAAAACTTAACCGATTTGCCAATGAGTAATTTAGTGTGTCGACAGGCAGTGTTCGACTAGCGTCGCCACCCACACTTACAACAGCCAAACAACAGACCTAAACCCAATGATGCTTGAAAACATCGAAGTGCTAATATGGGAACTGGATGATTCCCGCGGTGGGATGGATGAGTCTGTATGACTGTTATCAGATTAGGTAATTATGTTACAGATTGCAAGCCAAATGGTAGTCAGCGTTGCACCAAATAAAACCTCCGTAAACACTCTGTCATTAAC
>CAMQUV010000182.1 GCA_947037995.1 uncultured Rikenellaceae bacterium | reverse complement strand
GTCCACCTCTTCGTGAGCCAGTTCCAGTACCATTGTTGTCATCGTCATCGTCCCAGTGTCCTTTATTTTTGCGAAATGCACCAATAATAACATAGAATACGACCATCAATCCGACAAAAATAGAAGACCACGAGGCTTTGCCTTTAGGTTTTTCATCATCGGCAGTGAATTCGCCGCTAATGAATTTTTCGACAGCAAGAACGCCTTGTGTAGCAGCTCCAAAAAAGTCACCTTTTTTGAGTTGAGGCATCATATAGTTATCAATAATACGTCCAAGTCGAGAGTCGGGTAGTGCTCCTTCGAGCCCGTATCCCGCGGCGATATAAACAGCTCCAGCCCCGTTTTCGTTACGAGGTTTGAGAAGTATAACAACGCCATTGTCTTTACCTTTTTGTCCGACTCCCCATTGTCTGAGTATTTCGAGTGCAAAGTCCGCAGCGGCGTTGCCATTAAGGTCATTAACGGTTACGACAGCGATTTGGTTGGACGTTTTTTTCTCAAATCCTCTGAGTTCGGTTTCGAGTTGGTTAGTTTGACTGGCAGAGAAAATTCCTGCAAAATCATTGACCAATCTCGCCGGGCTCATAGGCTGAGGGATTTGCGCCACAGCAAGGTTGCACGAAAGAACCAGTAGTATTGATAATAATATTTTCTTCATATTTCAAATGCTTTATTCAAGCATATTAGTGTATTGTGGTAAGCTTTATAGTAGAGAATTTATGTTTAGAATTTCACTTCAGGGGCTTTTTGGGCACCTTCTTCGGCTTTAAACATAGCTTTTTTCTCAAATCCGAACATCGACGCGAAGATATTATTAGGGAATTTTCGGCAAGCCAAATTGTAGTTATTTACAGCTTGATTGAAGTCTTTACGAGCAACTGCGATACGGTTTTCTGTTCCAGAAAGTTCGTCCTGAAGTGCCGCGAAGTTTTGGTTCGCTTTGAGGTCAGGGTAGTTTTCGCTAATCATCATAAGTCTTGACAGGGAAGTGGCAACTTTGGTTTGTTCCGCTTGGTATTGCTCAAGAGTTTTTTCGTTAAGGTCCTCAAAATTGATTTGGGGTCTTGTAGCATTCGCTCTTTGCTCAGTGATTTGCGTAAGCGTTTCTTTTTCGTGCGTAGCGTATCCTTTGACTGTATTAACAAAGTTAGGGATAAGGTCTGTTCTGCGTTGGTATTGAGTTTCGACGTTACTCCAAGCCGTTTCTGCAGTTGTTTGGGTAATCACAAGTGAGTTATAAGTTCCTTTAATCCAGAAGAATAGTATTACTATAATTCCGACGACTACAAGTAGTGTTATTGTACCTTTTTTCATTTCGTTTAATTTTTTTGATATTATTATTTTAATTATTTATTTATTTTCGTTAAAATTTAGTTCGCAACTTGCGTACCAATTTTTTGTCCATCAATAACTTTCTCAAGGTTTCCGACCGTATCCATATCGAATACATAAATAGGCAGGTTATTTTCCATACAGAGTGTAAATGCAGTAAGGTCCATCACTTTGAGTTGTTTTTGGATAACATCTTGGAATGAGATATTATTAAATTTCGTGGCATTAGGGTCTTTTTCGGGGTCAGCGGTATAAATTCCGTCGACGCGTGTCCCTTTAAGCAGTACATCTGCACCGATTTCGACTCCTCTGAGTGCCGATGCTGTGTCGGTCGTAAAGAATGGGTTACCAGTACCACCGCCTATAATAACGACATATCCGTTATCTAGCAGTTCATTAGCTTTAAATTTGGAATAAATCTCTCCTACGGGCGCCATATTAATAGAGGTAAGTACTTTCGTTTGTTGCCCAACATTTTCGAGAGCAGATTGCAGTGCCAGCGAGTTAATAATAGTTGCGAGCATTCCCATTTGGTCACCACGGACTCTATCGAATCCTTTTCCTTGGCCAGCGAGTCCGCGATAAATATTTCCTCCACCGATAACGATAGCGACTTTGCACCCTTTGTCCGCAATACTTTTGATTTGCGTAGCGTACTGCATAAGTCTCTCAGTATCAATTGAGTTTTCGGTTGACTGTAGTGATTCACCACTAAGTTTTAGGAGTATTGTTTTATACATAATATTTTTTGTAATGTCTTAATAGGGGGGTTTAGTTAATATTTTCATCAACTATTTTCCAGAGTTCGTCTAACTGAGGAATGAGGATAATATCTGTTCTTCTGTTCAGTGCTCTTGCTTGGTCAGTATTTTGGTCGTTTATTGGGACGTATTGGGCTCTACCAGCGGCAGTAATTCTTTTTGGGTTGACCTCGGAGTTTTGCAGAAGTGTTCTAGTAACGGCTGTTGCTCTATGGCAGGATAGGTCCCAGTTATCGCGGATTTGGTCTTCTGGATTAGCGATATATCCTTTATTATCGGTATGTCCTTCAATCATAACGTTGATATTGGTTTGCTGTTCTAGGAGTCTTGCGACTTCTTTGATTGCTCTAATCCCGTTACTCGAGAGTTCTGCTTTACCAGATTCAAAGAGTAGTTTATTGTCCATCGAAATATATATTTGCCCGTTATTACGGGTAACTTTAATGCCTTGATTTTCGTATTGAATAAAAGCATTTTCGACAATTTGGTTAATTTCAAATAGGGCCGCTTCACGTTTAGCGAGAAGGTTTTGGAGTTGTTCTAGTTGTTGATTACCGTTTTGGCTGGGGGTAATAGGTTGCACTTGGGATAGCTTGATACTGTCATATTTGAATTTCAAATCGGCATAACCAACCTGATATCCAATAAGTTCGGCACTGACTTTGCGATAACGCTTAGTCGAGGCGCAGCTTTGCAGTAGCATTATTCCAACCACAAAAAGGGTATATTTAACGAATTTCATAGTGCGAAGATAGTAAAAAAAAGCTATCTTTGTGCGACTAAGCGTCCTAAAACTTATGAATACAGATACAAATTATTTAGATAGGGTTAATTCACCCAGCGATTTGCGTAAACTCGCCATAAAGGAACTTCCTATATATTGCGAACAACTACGCACATTTATTATAGACCAAGTATCCAAAAACCCCGGACACCTCGGTAGCTCACTCGGCGCTCTCGAAATTGCCGTGGCTCTGCACTATGTCTATAATGCACCCGATGACAAACTCGTGTGGGACGTCGGACACCAAGCGTACGCTCACAAAATTATTACCGGACGAAAAGATATATTCCATACCAATCGTAAACTTAACGGACTCAGCGGATTTCCAAAAATGAAAGAAAGCGAATTCGATGCCTTCGGTGCCGGACACGCCTCGATTTCTATCGCTACGGCGGTTGGAATGGCCAAAGCGTTTAAACTACAACATAAAACTAACGAAGTCGTTGCCATTATTGGTGACGGAGCGATGAGCGGTGGTGGGGCGTTCGAAGGACTCAACAATGCCGCCGATACAGATATACTCGTGATTCTTAACGATAACCACATATCTATTGACCCCAACGTTGGTGCGCTCAAAG
>CAMQUV010000181.1 GCA_947037995.1 uncultured Rikenellaceae bacterium | reverse complement strand
CCCAGCCGCACTGATAAATCAGCACGACAGGCCGCTTTTACCAACCAACCCTTGGGTGCTATCAGCCAGCGAGCCAAAGGTGCTAACAGCACTCGAGTTCTTCCCCTTGCGGAGGCGAGCAATACTAGATTGCTCAACACTCCACAGGCTTTGACTCAACCAACCAATATCAACCTACAAACCCCGACAGGCCTTCTAACCCAAAATATAAACAAAATACAGGCTTTGGCTCATAATCACAAAAGAAACAAAACCAGCCAATCTAAAGTTAGAACAATATTACATTAAAATAAAATACCTAATGAATAACGAAAATATAATTATCACCCCATCCACCCCTCCAAAAGCTATCCTAGAATTTAAGAACTTAGCAGTAAGTTATAGCGAGGGGGCGTATGCCGTCAAAGACCTTTCGGCTACAGTCTACGAGCGTGAAATAACAGCCGTAATGGGCCCGTCGGGATGCGGCAAGAGTACGATGCTACGTGCCATCAATCGTATGCACGAGCTATACCCGTCGATTAAGGTTGAGGGGGAGATATTACTGGCTGGCAAAGACATATTAAAGATGAATCCGACAGAGGTAAGATGGCACGCAGGGATGGTTTTTCAGCGTCCAAATCCTTTTCCAACTATGAGTATATTTGAGAATGTCATAGCCGGATACACGCTAAATGGCATTAGACTATCGAAGATTGAGAAAGAGGAGATTGTAGAAAACTCATTGCGCAGCGTGGCACTATGGTCGGAGGTAAAGGATGTGCTATCAAAAAAGGGTTCATTCTTATCGGGCGGACAGCAGCAACGGTTGTGCATAGCACGAGCGATAGCCCTCAAGCCTCAACTATTACTAATGGACGAACCAACCTCAGCACTCGACCCTATCGCTACGGGGCATATCGAGGAGATGCTCGTAGAGCTCAAGAAGGATTTTTCAATCGTTATAGTGACACACAATATGGCTCAAGCGGCTCGTATATCAGACCGTTCAATGTTTATGTACCTCGGGGAACTTATTGAGTATGACGACACGAAAAAAATGTTTACCAACCCTTCTCACAAAAAAACTGAAGAATACCTAACAGGTAACTTTGGTTAGCAGGCAGATTAACATTAAAACAAAGTAACAAACATAACACACTACACAGATGACAAACAAAATGTATATCGACATAAAAAACGACATTAATTTAATCTCAAAAATTGTTTTCGAGCAAATAGATTTGATTTCGACTTTACTGGAGAGCGAGCCCACGCCAGCTTTATTATCACAAATCAAGGACAACGAGGATGTGATTGACAGTATAGAGATAAAAATTCGCAGCGAGGTGATAAGTGCCATTGTCCTGTATGCCCCACGGGCTACTGACCTCCGTAAAATCATTGCCTATTATGACATAAATAGTTATATGGAGCGAATTGGCGACTACTTATATAGCATTTCAAAAGCGGTAAAATCATTGAATTACGATTCGGATGTTTACAAAAATTCTATCGCTCAGATAAAAAAAATGGTCGAAAAGGTGCATAAGATGACACAAAACGCTATATTTGCTACGGTTAACCGCGACAACATACTATCGCGCGATATAATTATAAGTGATGAGCAGGTAGACATAATCAAGGAGCAAGTGGTCTTAGAGTTGACACAGACGACAAACCCCGATGATTTTGTTAGTGCAATGATGCTTGTTAGGATAGCCCAAATACTCGAGCGAGTAGGAGATGCGGCAACTAGTATTGCCAAATCGGCCCTATTCATAATTGAGGGCGTGGACCTAAGACACGAGAGTGTAATCCCCGAATACACTCACTAAACACAATAATTATTGAGGGATTTAGCAGCCAACACTAACAAAACGTGTGGACATAAAGAAAACAAATAATAACTCTCTTAACCGAAGGGGGGGCTAAAAAATATAATCACTAGAATATTATGAGTAAATACAAAGTACTTGTCGTTGACGATGAAGTTGACATCCGCGAAATCCTCGTTTTCAATTTACAAAACGAAGGATATGACCTCACGTCAGCCCAGAGCGGTGAAGAGGCGCTCGAGATACTAAGTGCCGAAAAATACGACCTCGTAATTCTTGACATTATGATGGGGGGAATATCGGGTCTCAAAGTGGCAGACAAACTCAAATCCACAATCAACGACACAACCTCGATAATTTTCCTTACTGCCAAAATAACAGAAAATGATATGCTCACAGGGTTTAGCCTCGGGGCAGATGACTATATGACCAAGCCTTTCTCAATCAAAGAACTAACGGCAAGGGTCAAAGCGATTCTAAAAAGAGTTCCGAGCAAAACACAGACAGTATCAAACACAATTGAGCTAGGGGGGCTTACCATTGAGCCCAGCAACCAACGAGTTTTCGTTTGCAACCAAGAGGTACCTATGACACTCAAAGAGTACGAAATATTATGCCTACTGGCACTCTCGCTCAACAGGTCACTCTCACGACAAGAGATACTAGACAAGATATGGCGCGATGAGAGCTACGTATTGGAGCGAACTGTCGATGTGCACATTACACGAATACGAAAAAAGATTGCTGCCGCTGGCGTAACAATAACAAATAGGTCGGGCTACGGATACGCCCTTAAAACTTCCGAAAACCTATAATATATCCTCTATTAGAACTACTACGAAATGACATACAAAAAGAAGCTACTATCGAGTTTTTCACTCATTTTCATACTTTTCGCCATACTGATTTTATTTATGCAGTACAACCGCGAAAAAACATTTAAGGAAGAGAAAATAAGCACAAACCTAAAAGCCTACACCGAACTCATACATCAATTTACGCAACAGGGTGGTAGAAATTACGACTCTATAGTCCGACTAATGCCCGATATGCTTAGGGTTACGGTTATTAACAAAAAGGGCGACGTTGTTTTTGACAACGAGGTTCAACAGGTGGAGAGTATGGACAACCACCTTAGTAGACCCGAAATAGTTAATGCTATGAAGAAAAAAACCTCATCGCAACAAATCAGACACTCCGAATCTACGGGACTTAAATATATGTATATGGCAACTAGCTTCGAGGGATACTACATACGTGTGGCGCTACCCTTAAATACAAATGTGGAATTGATGCTCCGAGCTGACAATTTTTTTGTTTATGTGATTATACTTCTGTTCGTAGTGGGTTTCATCGCCCTCAACTACCTATCCGAACGATTTGCGGCAGCGCTTTCCGCTCTACACAATTTTGCTGTAAACCCATCGAATGATGTCACATTTCCAAAGGGAGAATTAGGTGCTATTGGTAATACTATCAAGCAGAATTATAATATTATCAAACAAAATCAGCTCCAAAAACAAGAGATAACAAGTAATATTGCACACGAACTGCGCACCCCGATAAGTAGTGTTAGTGGGTATCTCGAAACAATCAGATCGGAAGAGCACACGTCTGAACTCCAGTCACCGCTCATTATCTCGTA
>CAMQUV010000180.1 GCA_947037995.1 uncultured Rikenellaceae bacterium | reverse complement strand
GGTTATGGGGTAGAGTCTAGTTCCACTACCACCTGCGAGTACGATTCCTTTCATAGTTGTGTTGAATTATTATTTTTGGAATGGATTTACACGATTATTTTTATTCATTTTTTTGTCAGACGTAAGTCGGTACGCAACGGCAATACCAGCTTTATAGGGTATCCATTCTCCGCTAGTATTCCATCCGACATAGTAGTCTTCGGTAATTTGGTCCCATCCGTGATACCATCCGTGATGCCATCCACCAGCGATATAGAAGTCGATATTCCATCTATTTGCGACGGGTAGTGAGTATCCGAGTGTGAGTCCGAGAGCAACGCCAATACCAGTTTGTATATCAGTAACTGGGTGGTCCCATTTGCTGAGTTCGTACGAGTCGTATCCGACGAATCCTGCAGCATAGAATCCTTTGAACGCTTGTTTTGGGTAGTATCGTGCTTCGACAGAAGTTTGGAGTCCTTTGTATGGTCTTCCGTTGATACTTTCCCAGAATGACATAGTATAGTCGGCATTGAGGGTAACATTTTTGTGTAGGAATGTTTCCACGCCAACGCTAGGTACTGCAGCAAGTGCGTATAGTGAGTTCAGTTTAATATATGTCTGGGCGTTTGAATAGGCCAATGACGACAACAGAACTGCGATTATGGTGATAATATTTTTCATATTAAATATGTTTAGGTTATTATGTAGTGCAAATATAGCATAAAAAAGCCCTATTACCAACAGGATTAGGTTTTTTTTAGGGGAATTACATTGATAATAATGTTTAGGTTCGGTGGGGTTAAAAAAAACAAGCACTGCAAAAGATTGCGGTGCTTGTTTAGTTATGATAGTTATAGAATAAGTTCTACAATATATATTATCTTCTTTGTTTTTCTTTGATACGAGCTTTTTTGCCAGTAAGGTCTCTAAGGTAGAATATTCTAGCTCTACGTACGACACCGAATTTGTTGACTTCGATACTTTGGATAGTAGGAGAGTTAACAGGGAAGATTCTTTCAACTCCGATAGCGTCAGAAGTTTTGCGGACAGTAAAAGTTTCAGTGACACCAGCGCCACGTCTTTGGATAACAACTCCGCGGAATTTTTGTAGTCTTTCTTTGTTACCTTCACGAATTTTGATTGTAACTGTGATAGTGTCCCCAGCTTTAAATTTGGGGTGATTTGTTTCAACTTTAAACGCTGCTTGGGCGATTTTGATAAGGTTTTCCATAATAGTGATAATATCTATAATGTGGTTAAGATGTGGAATGTGAAGGTTTTCAGTGTTGGTAAAGTATTGAACAGTGGTTCATTAAATGCGTCCAACCCGACAGAGATTCCTACATCGCGGAGATTTTTTTGTCCCCAGCGGTGCAAAGGTAGATAAAAAAAGTTATCTTTGCAAAAAATAAATGTAAAAAATGAGAATACTAATAACAAATGATGATGGCTTCGATAGCAAGGGCATAGCTGCTCTTATGGGGCTGGCACAAGAATTTTCGGACGATATATGGGTGGTAGCCCCAGACAAAACCTATTCGGGTATGTCGCACGCTATTACGATGCATTCGCCAATATTTGTCGAAAAAATGGAGACCTCTGTGGCGGGATTGCATAGCTACGTGTGTGCAGGAACGCCTGTGGACTGTATGAAAATGGCGCTCGACGAAATACTTAAAGGGGAGAAACAACCCGACCTGGTGCTTTCTGGAATTAATCACGGTAGTAACTCAAATATATCCGTTATATACTCTGGCACAATGGGCGCGGCGATGGAAGGTGCACTGTACGGAATACCATCTATCGGACTCTCGCTTACCGACCATAACCTTGATGCCGACTTTGATGGCGCTGTTATGATTGCACGAAAAGTTATTCAAAATGTCATTAATATGGAACACGATGACAAAATAGGTCTGTGCATTAATGTCAATATCCCGAACATAAATAAAGAAAATATTAAAGGAATCAAATATTGTAGACAAACCAAAGGATGCTGGAAAGAAAAGTTTATTGCCCGAAAAGACCCTAACGGTAATGACTATTACTGGATGAGCGGCAAATTCTATAACGATGAACCACTAGCTGCGGACACTGACGAATGGGCTCTCCAAAATGGATACGCAACGATAGTTCCTGTCAAAATGGATATGACGGACTACGACAGACTTGCAAAACTATGCGCAAATGAGGAAAATTCCTAACGAAGAACTTGGCAGACTGACGCCACAAGAAGCTATCAGTGCCACCAAACTTAATGTCGTGGCTGTGCTAGATAACGTCAGAAGCGCACAGAATGTTGGCGCGTTCTTTAGAACAGCCGACGCTTTTGCTGTCGATAAAATCTTGCTCTGCGGCATTACGGCCACACCCCCAAGCAAAGAAATTCATAAGTCAGCACTCGGAGCCGAACTTACCGTCAAATGGCAACAATATCAAAATACCCAAGACGCCGTAAACGAACTGAAAGACAATAACTATACAATTATTGCCGTTGAACAAATAGAAAATAGTACGAAACTAAACTCACTAGTAGTAAATAAAAATGAAAAATATGCTCTCGTCTTTGGCAATGAAGTGGACGGAGTTGCGCAAGAAATTGTCGACATAGCGGATGTCGCACTCGAAATACCACAAAGTGGAACCAAACACTCACTTAACGTTAGCGTAGCTGCTGGCGTTGTATTGTGGGAATTCTATAAACAACTGAAATAAACTAAACAAAAAAAATATTATGGCATCAAGCAACTTTGTAGACTATGTAAAAATTTATGCGCGCTCCGGTGAAGGTGGCGGCGGCTCTACACACTTTCGTAAAGAAAAATGTGCCGAATTCGGTGGACCCGATGGTGGGGACGGTGGACGCGGTGGACACATTATCCTACGTGGCTCTACGCAACACTGGACACTTATTCACCTCAAATATCGTAGACACCAATTTGCCGAAAATGGCGAATCAGGACACGGGGCAAGAATGCACGGTGCTGATGGCAAAAATATGTATATCGAAGTACCACTCGGAACTATCGCCCGAGATGCCGAAACTGGCGAAATAGCAGCCGAAGTTACCGAAAATGGACAGGAAGTTATCCTGTGCAAAGGTGGTCGCGGAGGACAAGGCAACTGGCACTTTAGAACATCAACTAACCAAGCACCCCGATACTCACAACCCGGCGGCTCTATGCAAGAAGGATGGTTTGTACTCGAACTAAAAGTGCTCGCTGACGTCGGACTAGTCGGATTCCCTAATGCAGGGAAATCTACACTACTCTCGGTCGTGTCTGCAGCAAAACCCAAAATTGCCGACTACGCATTTACTACTCTCGAACCCAACCTCGGAATTGTCTCTGTTAGAGATGATAGGTCATTCGTAATGGCCGATATTCCAGGGATTATCGAAGGAGCTGCCGAAGGACGCGGACTTGGACATAGATTCCTTAGACATATCGAACGCAACTCGGCACTGCTATTTATGGTGCCAGC
>CAMQUV010000179.1 GCA_947037995.1 uncultured Rikenellaceae bacterium | reverse complement strand
CTCAAAAAAGGGAGCGTATATAGCAATACATCAACTATAATCACCGAGCTGGCGGCGCCAATGTACCTCGCTTCGCTTATTGCGGCAGCGCTGTGCATACCTATCGGGAGCTTCGAAGCACTTATTAGCTTTGATGGAGATGTAATCCTTTTTTGCTACCTTCTGGCTTTTTCGCGAATAGCAATGCTAATGGCTGCGGCAGATAGCGGCAGCGCGTTCCAAGGAATGGGAGCCTCGAGAGAGGTTAAATATGGGATGATGGGAGAACCAGCGCTATTCTTGCTTATTGCCACACTCGCACTTATTACGAAAAACTACTCGTTTTCTTCTATTTTCTTAGCCTTCGACAACCAAACCGTTAATATGATGGTGCTTTCGGCAGTGGTGGGGTTTGGGATATTTAAGCTCTCACTTGCCGAATGCTCAAGAGTTCCGATTGACGACACCAGAACACACCTCGAACTAACGATGGTACACGAAGCAATGGTGCTCGACCTTTCGGGTATAGACCTTGCGATGGTTAATATAGGAGCCTGGATTAAACTTGCAATTTTCGGAGCGCTATTCGCTAATACGCTAGTGCCTGCAGGAATCTCTTATACGGCTATCGTTGTAGGATTCCTAGCCATTATCGCACTCTATGCTATTGCGATTGGAATCATTGAATCACTTATTGCTCGTAACAAAATGAATGCTAATAACATATTTATGCTTACCATTTCGGCAATAGGCATACTGGCTTTTACACTAGCTATGCTAATCACGACTAACATTATACCTAACTAAAAAATGACACTACTGCTCGTTATAATCTATGCCGCTACACTGCTCTACCTATGCTCTATCGAAAGATTTAGACACTATGCGCTAGTCGTAGGGATGCAAGGATGGCTACTGCTTGTTATCGCTTTCTTACAACTCAATGACGCCAGCATAGGCGAAAAAATATTTATTACTGCCGAAACTCTGCTCATTAAAGGGATACTCGTTCCGTTCCTGCTGTTTCGAATTATCAAACGACTGCAGGTCAACAAGACACACCCTAATTCAATGTCGCCAATATATATTACCCTAATAGCAATAGCACTTATGGGGCTGAGTATGTGGCTCACGAGCGCTGTCTACACACAGGGTGGCAACGTAATTTTCTTCGCCGTGGCAATCTTCGGAGCGCTGATAGGGCTGCTGCTAATTACTGTGCATAGAAGGATTTTTGCACACCTAGTGGGATTCCTTGTTATCGAAAACTCGGTACTACTTCTGTCGTTTGCACTGGGAGCCGATATACCGATGCTTATTAATATCGGCGTACTGCTTGACATACTTATGGGAGTAATGCTACTAGGATTTTTTATTACCAAACTTAGTATCGAAACCCCAACGCTAGACTCACAAGACCTAACGAACCTAAAAGATTAATCTATACAAACCCATAACTTTATAACATCCTAACAAAATGAAAGATATAGAAATTGCACAAAAAGTGCAGAAAAAACCAATATCACAAATTGCAATAAAACTTGGAATAGACCCCGAAGAACTGGAAATGTACGGAAAGTATAAAGCCAAACTTCCACTTAAATACTCGAAAGAAGAACCTCGCAAAAAAGGCAAGCTCATACTAGTCTCTGCAATCTCGCCCACTCCTGCTGGCGAAGGGAAAACTACGGTCAGCATAGGACTAGCGCAAGCAATGAACCAAATTGGCAACGAAAGTACTGTTGTACTAAGAGAACCTTCGCTCGGACCAGTTTTTGGTATCAAAGGAGGAGCAGCAGGGGGTGGATACTCACAGGTGCTACCGATGGAAGATATCAACCTTCACTTTACAGGCGATTTCTCTGCCATCGAAAAAGCACATAATCTACTGTCGGCACTTATCGATAATAATATACAAAGTAAACTAAATTCGCTCAACCTCGATGCCCGTACTATTAGATGGCGCAGAGTTATGGATATGAACGAACGCTCGCTTAGGTCTATTGTAGCTGGGCTCGGGGGAGTAAACTCGGGCGTTCCGCGCGAAACAGGATTTGATATCACGGCGGCTTCGGAAGTGATGGCTATACTTTGCCTTGCCACAGACTATATCGACCTCAAAAAAAGACTAGGTAACATATTTGTCGGATTCACCCTCGACAGAAAACCAATATTCGCTCGTGACCTTAAAGCCTCAGGAGCGATGGCAGCACTACTCAAAGATGCTCTCAAACCAAACCTTGTACAAACTATCGAAGGTACACCAGCAATTATTCACGGGGGACCTTTCGCAAATATTGCACAGGGCACTAACTCTATTATTGCGACCAAAACATCACTCGCACTCTCGGATTATACAATCACCGAAGCAGGGTTCGGGTTCGACCTTGGTGCCGAAAAATTCCTCGATATTAAATGCCGTACAGCTGGCATATCGCCCAATGCCGTTGTGCTTGTGGCAACTATTAGAGCGCTGAAATACCACGGCGGACAACCTATCAAAGAGCTCACTACCCCGTCAGTCGAAACACTTGCCAAAGGATGCGAAAACCTCCAGAAACATATCGAAAATATACACCAATTTAAACTCAAGGCAGTAATTGCTATCAATAAATTCACTAGCGATACGGACGAAGAAATTGACTTCGTTGTGAACTATTGCCAAAAACTAGGTGTGGAAGTTTCAGTTGCAGATGTTTGGGGACAGGGAGGAAAAGGAGCAATCGAACTCGCCCAAAAAGTTACGAAAATAACCGAATCTTGCTGTGATAAATTTGAACCACTCTACCCGCTCAACGAAACGGTAGAAAATAAAATATCAATAATTGCACGCAAAATATATGGCGCCGAAGCGGTTGATTATACTGCTAAGGCGAAAAAACAACTCAAAATAATAGCCGAACTCGGACTTACCGAACTGCCGATTTGTATCGCCAAAACCCAAAAATCATTGTCCGACAATCCAGCACTGCTTGGACGACCAAAAGATTTTGTTATTACTGTGCGAGATTTTGAAATTGCAGCGGGGGCAGGATTCCTAATCCCTATTACTGGCGAAATTATGCGTATGCCAGGGCTTCCCGAAGCACCTAGCTCAAATAATATCGACATTGATGATGACGGAAATATAACCGGACTCTTTTAATTATAAGTGCTAGCAAACAGATACGCACACTCTACTCAAACACCTGATAATGAAATACATAGGATACAAAATACAAACCTCCACGCTCGATAACGCCGAAATTATTGTGGCTACACTTGCAGATGATTTCGGGTTCGAAAGTTTTACCGACTACGACCGAAATACACGCTCACTCGAAGGATACGTAACTGTTGATGACGAACAAATCGAACAAACTAAAGAGTTTCTCGACCAATTTGGTGCAACATTTGAACGTAATCCAATCGAAGACCAAAACTGGAACGCCGTCTGGGAAAGCGCTTTCGACCCAATCAAAGTCGGAGACCTTTGCACCATTAGAGCACACTTCCACGAAG
>CAMQUV010000178.1 GCA_947037995.1 uncultured Rikenellaceae bacterium | reverse complement strand
CCCCCACGGCTCAGACTGAAACTGGTATTTCAGCCTCACCTCGGCTCTCGAAATCCAAAACAACCTAAAACTTGCAGGCTATGCCCTGCGAGCCAAAGGTGCCAACGGCACTCGAGGTTTTCCCCTTGCCGAGGCGAGCAATACTAGATTGCTCAACCCTCCACAGGCTTTGACTCAACCAACCAACAGTAACCTACAAAGCCGTCAGGCAATTAAAAGGGGTATGTGACACCCAGCGACAGCAATCCGCCGTAACCAAATAGCGAAAACTCACACACCAAAACAAAAAGAGCGAAACTCAACCAACCAACCTGAATAAGAATACCTCCTCGTGTCGTTGCATACAACCTGAACATTAGTCCATTATTTTCATTAAAACAAACAACCCAATTAGACCGAACCATCGTTAAACCAAAGAATCTTTTGATTCGGTAGGTAATTTTAGTTATATTTGCAATATGAAACTACAGAAAATACCCCTTTATGCTAAAATCCTTGTTGCTATGGCACTGGGTATACTTGTCGGATTTATATTCCACAACTTTAATATGCACGGAGCAGTCAATGACTGGATTTCCCCTTTTGGCGAAATCTTTATGAGACTCCTTAAAGCTGTTGCCATTCCACTTGTTTTCATTTCACTCATACGCGGCGTAGCGAACATTGGCGATTTGTCATCACTCTCAAAAATTGGGGTGAAAACTATGGGTATATACATTGCAACCACTGTTGTTGCAATACTCCTAGGGCTTGCCGTTGTTCTCACATTCTCCCCTGGAGATATGGTTGACAGTCAGAGCGCCGCCAAGCTCCAAGCTTCGTATGCCTCATCGGCTATCGAAAAAGGTGCTTCATCAATGGAATCAGTCAATTCAGCATCGCCACTTCAAGCGCTTGTAGATATAGTTCCCGAAAATGTTATGGCATCAATGAGCGATAACGGAGGTATGCTTCAAATCATTTTCATAGCAATGTTTATTGGCGTTGCAATGCTTATCGTGGGTAAAGAAAAATCAACTCCATTTGCTAATCTACTGGGAAGCCTGGATGCTATAGTGATGAAAATAATTGACCTTATTATGCAATTTGCACCAATAGGCGTGTTCGCACTTATGGCCGATATGGTTGTCGATAACGCAGGAGATATGTCTATGCTGGCAGCCCTAGGGATGTATGTGGTGACTACCGTGGTGGGACTTATGATTCTTATCACCCTGTTTTACCCACTGCTTGTTAAAGTCTTTGCAGGGCGCTCGGCTCTGGAATTTGTTAAGAAAATATTCCCCGTTCAACTCCTCGCTTTTACAACATCATCGAGCGTAGCAACACTGCCGCTTAATATGGAAATACTCGAGAGAGACTTTGGGGTGAGCCAAAAAACAGCCTCGTTTGTATTGCCCGTTGGTTGTACAATAAATATGGACGGAACCTCGTTATATCAAGTAGTTGGGGCAGTCTTTATTGCACAAGTTATGGGTATTGACCTCTCGTGGGGAGATATGTTTACAATTATTGCCACAACAACCATTAGCTCTATTGGAACCCCTGGAATTCCGGGTGGAAGTATCGTGATACTTATGATGGTACTAGCTTCGGTGGGAATACCAGCCGAAGGATTGGCGCTTATTCTAGGGCTAGACAGACCACTCGATATGCTCCGTACGGTTGCCAATGTAACTGGTGATGCCACTGTTAGCCTTATTGTAGATAAAGGTGTGGATAAAACCAACCCTGATGAAAATATTACTGAAATCATATAACAAAAAAGAATCATATAGCTTCTAAGAAAAAAAAACTAAATAATGCCTACGACTAGAGATTTTGTTGATTATACACTGGACCAGCTAGGGAACGACGTTGGCGAACTTTTCGTTAAAAGAATGTTTGGGGAATACCTTATATATATTAATGAAAAACCACTACTGTTCCTTTTTAATGATACAATATATGTCAAACTAAAACCCGAAATCGAAGAACTTACCAAAGATAACACTAAAGAAGAACCATTCCCAGGTGCAAAAAATTGGACGATAATAGATGTGGACAACGCTACAAAACTACAACAAGTTGCAACTATACTTGAACGCGTTACCCCTGTGCCACCGCCCAAAAAACCTAGAAAAACCCGAAAATAAAACTACTACTAAAGTAGCCTATAAACAATAATCATTAACTTTTTAACAAATTTAAAAACAAAAAATCATTATGAAAACAACAACTACCCTTATTGCAACACTTGCACTGTCTATGACAACGCTAGTTTCTTGTAGTGACAAAGAAAACAACAATGACGAATCTAACTCTATCTTCTCGAAAGAACTTACCGAAATGTTCCCTAAAGCAACTAATGTTAAGTGGAGCACCAAAGGCACTCATGATGTAGCCAATTTCAACTCTGGAGGCGAAATCAAAACTGTCTGGTTCTCTGACGATGTAGATAATAATAGCCAATGGCAAATGACAGAAACAGAAATTTTGATGAAAGATATTCCTGCTGCTGTCAAAAATGCGTTCGAAGCATCTGTTTACTCTAAAGCCCCTTGGGTTGCCGATAACGAAGTGGATAAACTAGAAAGAGTTGATATGGAAGTTGTATACGTTATCGAAGCGGAACAACCTACACCCGAAACTGAAGTTGAAATATTCTACACTGTAGATGGTAAACTTATCAAAACAGAAATCGAAGTTGATGGCGTTGAAAACGACAATAGCGACGAACTGCCTATCGCAACTCTCCCTCAAGTTATCACTGACTTTATCAATACTACTTACCCAGGAGCCAAAATCCTTGATATAGACTTTGAGGACAATATGTTCGAAATTGACATTATAGTTGATGGAGTTGTAAAAGAAGTCGTTTTTAATGACAAAAACCAATGGGTTGCGACAGAAACTGAAAATGTTATGCATAAAGATATTCCAAAACCAGTATTGGCTACATTAGGTAGACTTTCTGAAACGACCTACGCTGACTACAATATGGATTATGGTGTAGATTTCATAGAAACTCCTACTACTAGCTTCTACGTGTTCGAATTTGAACATAAAACTACTGGCGAAGAAGTTGACCTGGAAATTAAATCTGACGGAACAGAAATGAAATAATTTAATACTATGAACACGCGCACTTTATGCCGTGCTTAAAGTAACATAAATACTTAAACATCCCCGCTATACTTTCATCAGTATAGCGGGGATGTTGTTTTGTAGATTAACTATTTTTTTTAATATGTATGCGTGTCAACTATAATTCATAGAGGAAAGTCGAGGCTGGTAACATCTCTGCGTTGACAAGGTTTGCTAGGGTATATGGCTGCCATCCATAACGCACATATTTAATCTGCGCAGCATCTTTGCACTCAATAACAATTGTGTCGTTTTCAACCGTTACATCGACTATCTTAAACTGTTTATCAGCCTTCGCAATCTCAAAGGTGGTAATTTTCGCACCATCCTTAGCTCGAAGACCTTTGTTATGGCAGAAATTTACATAGATTTTATTCTTACGTATTTCGCATTTTTCTACCAGTGGCCCTGAGGGAACAATATCAAAA
>CAMQUV010000177.1 GCA_947037995.1 uncultured Rikenellaceae bacterium | reverse complement strand
GGAGGGCTAATGAGTGCGTTATTACTATATTTTTGTATTTGGCGGCTTTAATCCCTACCATAAGCGGCATTTTTCGTGAGTGTTGAAATTTGTCATCTTTGGATATGGTGGTGCATTTAATTTTGGGATTATTCGCAGCCATCACTTCGAGTGCATTTGTCACCATTTCACCACCACAATCGTTAACAATAACGATTTCAAATTCGGGGTGGTCTTGTTGCAAGAGTACTGGTATATATTGGTATAGGTAGTCTAGTTCGTTGCCAATAATAACGACAACAGACACCGGCGGCAGTGCTTCCCCTTGTCCAAGTCTGTGTTTATGGCGATGCGTAACGACTCTTCGATTTCTTATTATAGCCACAATTTGCGTTATAAAGAGCACTAATAGAGTGCTATACGCAATAAGTTCGATGGTTGATATTTGTGTAAATGTTTCCTTCACGTTTGGTAGAATGTGGGTGTGTATGTGTTTATTTTCTTGTAGAGCAAAGATAGTGAAAAAAATATAATTTTCACTAAGAAAGTGGTTAGTTGATATTGATAGGTTTTTGGGTTGACATTTCGAGTTGAATGTTGTGCTCTTCGAGTTTTTTCACAATATTTTCTCTCCGTGTCATTTCGGTTCTTCTAGCTGATGTGGCAACCGAAATAGTTCGGAGTTCTTGAATCTGCATTGAGAGCTTCTCCACTAGTCCGTGTTTTTCTTGCGAGGAGAATCCGATAGCTATATAGACCATCATCATAATCGCGGCGAATAGCAGTACGGGAAGTCTTTTTATAAACTTTTCGTCGGCCACGGCTTTACCACTCATAAATGAGTTGAGCAGAGATAATATGCTTCGTTTAGATTTCATTTTCGGTTTTTTCGGGTCAGTATTTTTCGGGTATTTCTTGTTATAGTACGTTCACTTCGCGTACGATTTTCACGCCATACATCTCTTCGATTTTCAGCATTATTATTTCGGCAAATTCGAGTATTTCGGCACCATTTGCATTGTTTTTATTCACAATTACCAGCGCCTGCTTATCGTGAATCGCCACTTTACTGTGCTGAAACCCCTTTAGCCCAGCGTTGTCAATAAGCCATCCGGCAGGGATTTTCACACCGCTGTTTGGCACTTCGTACGAAGGCATATT
Organism: uncultured Rikenellaceae bacterium; assembly: GCA_947037995.1. Lineage (GTDB taxonomy): Bacteria > Bacteroidota > Bacteroidia > Bacteroidales > Rikenellaceae > Mucinivorans. The sequence goes on along the minus strand of CAMQUV010000177.1, from coordinate 2,419 downwards.
TGGATATTTTTCACGAATCTTATTTGCCGTCTCTATCGAGACAACAGGGTTCTTGAAAAAACTCCCAGCGTTTGGGTCCACGGCTGGGTCTGGTAGCTTTGATTGGCGTATATTAATAATCGCTTTGCGCACATTGCCAAGGGTTACATCTGCCCCCATCGCCTCTATTTCGGAGGTGATAGCCCCGTATTTTGTATTTAATTCACAGTTGCGCGCCAGCTTGAATGCCACGCGCAAAACTATCGCTTTGCCCTTTAATTTGTTTTTGAAAATCGACTCACGATAGCCAAATTCACAGTTTTTCGCCTCAATTCGTTCGACCAAAAGAGTGTCTGTATTGAGATATTCTACGTATAACATATTGTCGGCAGCCTCCGCTCCGTATGCCCCAATATTCTGAATTGGTGAAGCCCCGACAGTACCGGGAATGTGCGAAAGATTCTCTAAACCGTAGAGGTTTTGCTGGATTGTCCACTCCACAAATTCGTCCCAATCCTCGCCTGCCTCTGCTATAACAGTTTGATTGTCAGGCTGCAATGTGATTCCTTTTGATGTGGGGTGTATGATTAATCCGTCGAAGTCCTGTCGGAAGATTATGTTTGAGCCTCCCGCCAGCACAAACCATTTTGTGTTGTTTTCGTTACACCATTTTACGGCTTCAATCAGCTCGGTGTCAGTTTGAGTTTGGCAAAATAATTTTGCGCGCGCCTCGATGCTAAAAGTGTTGTATGATAGTAGTGATACGTCCTTTGTAAAATTTATCATAGATAAAAAGTTTTATTATTTCAACAAATATACTATCTTTATGGGAATTAAACTAACAAAAACAGCTAAAAATATGTTTACAGCAAGTGATTTAAATTTTCTCGAATCGAAAGGTATCGAGCAGACCCAAATAGAGTCTCAAATCGAACGATTTAAAACTGGTTTTCCTGCCATCTCCATAGCTCGTGCGGCACGGTCGGGTGATGGGATTATTTCCCTCAATGACAGCGACGTCGAGCGATTAGTCAATCAATTTGATACCGCCACGGGGCTCAAAATAGTGAAGTTCGTGCCTGCTTCTGGCGCTGCTACTCGAATGATGAAAGAACTCTTCGAGTTTGTCGATAGTGATAAGGAATCTTCTGCAGTAGATGCTCTGTATGAGCAAATTACGCAGTTTCCATTTTATGCAGATTTACTGAGTGCAGGAGTCGATATGAACAGTAAAAAAGCGGTTGTTTCGGCAATATTGTCCGAGCCGCTATTCTACGGTAAATATCCTAAAGGGGTGATAAAATTCCACACCTCTTCAGACGGCAGCGCTCTGACTCCAATATGCGAACACCTCGTCGAAGCTGCAATTTATGGGGCTAAGGATGGGCAAGCGTTTGTACATTTTACAGTTTCGGACGAGCACGTTGGGCTTTTTCAGACTGAAGTATTATCGGCAAAACCAAAAGTCGAAAACCAGTTTGGCGTGCAGCTAAATGTTAGTTACTCGACGCAAAAGCCATCGACTGATACAATTGCGGTGTCACCTGAAAATGCTCCAATTCGCAAAGCGAGCGGCGACCTTTTGCTCCGCCCAGCTGGCCACGGCGCCCTAATCGAGAATCTTAATGAAATCGATGCCGATATGATATTTGTGAAGAATATCGATAATGTGCAAATTCGGAAAAATCACGCTACCTCTACTAGTTATAAAAAAGTACTTGGTGCAATCGCCCTTGAAATAAAAGCGCAAATCGCCATTTATATTAATGAGATTGATAATGGCACGGCTGACCCCGGGGATATCATAAACTTTGTGGAGCAGAATTTGGGGTATCGCTTTGGCAGTTCAACTAATTTTGAACATTTGTACTCTATACTTAACAGACCTGTTCGTGTTTGTGGTATGGTTAAGAATGAGGGCGAACCCGGTGGAGGGCCATTTTGGGTGAATTCGAGTGACGGTGAGATGTCGCTACAAATCCTCGAAAGCGCGCAAATATCCGATTGCGATAAGCATCTTATGAGCGAGGCAACTCATTTCAATCCTGTTGATTTGGTCTGTCTGGTTAAAGATTCACAGGGTGTTAAATTTGACCTACGTGAGTATGTTGACGCGGAGGCGGGACTTATTAGTGAAAAATCTTTCGAGGGGAACCCGTTGAAAGCACTAGAACTTCCGGGATTGTGGAATGGTGCTATGTCTCGTTGGAATACTGTTTTTGTAGAGGTTCCTATCTTGACATTTTCGCCCGTTAAAACAATTGTGGATTTGCTTCGCCCCGAGCATCAGTAGTTTTTTTAGCCAAAAAATATTCCATTTCATTACCTGCCGACTGGTCAAAGCCCCATTTTTATTGCCTATCGGGGGGTCAGAAACCCCATTTTATTACCTATCGGGGTGTCAGAGACACCTTTTAATTGCCTATCGGCTTTGTTGGTT
>CAMQUV010000176.1 GCA_947037995.1 uncultured Rikenellaceae bacterium | reverse complement strand
TTAGAACATCTCCGGCTAGGGGAGGCCTTCGATATTCTTAGCTTCGCCTATGCCACTATGCCGACAGGCGATTAAAAGGTGTTTCGGACACTCCGACAAGCAATCTTCAAGTGGCATTACAACTGAATTGCAAATTCCATCTGAATACACATAATCTTTATTCTACATAGAAATATTTAACTTGTCAGCATTGCATTTTTTTACTATATTTGCATTTACTACAAACAACCCTTACCTTGAAACTTGAAAAAACTTACAACCTTTATGAAAAAAACTTTACTCACACTAATCAGTATACTTTGTATTTCCGGAGCTTTCGCGGCAGACACAGTACGCGTAAATGAACCGCAGACCCCAATTTTAATTGACAAACTCGACAATGTACTTTATCAAATTAGAGTAGATGCAAAAGCTGGAGACGTATTTAACTCTCTAGAAATTAAACTCGATGAGTCGGTCAATCTAAAAAATATTGAAGCAATTAAACTTTATTTCGCAGGTGCAGAAGTACCTACATACAAAGGTGTTAGACACGCTGGTGTAAACTATTTTACGCTGGGCTCAAATACAAACCAACGTAAAGCCAGTCCATCATATTCGGTATTGCAATCCGAAGTCACAAGATTTCGCTCACACAGCGTTTCGCTCGTTTCGGCACAAAAAATGTACGAGGGAGTTCACTATTTCTGGGTGAGTCTGCAAATGAAAAAACATACTCCAATGACTGCGAAATTTGCATCGTCAATTGAGAATATTATTATTAATCGGGAGTATTCGGAGATTTACTATAATAACAAAACCACCAATAGATTGATGGGAGTTGCACTTAGAGCCGCTGGAGATGATGGCGTAGTTTCGTATAGAATTCCGGGAGTTATTACTACCAACAAAGGGACAATTATCGGAACTTATGATGTTAGACACAATAGCTCGGCAGATTTGCAGGAATATATTGATGTAGCAATACACAGAAGTACTGATAAAGGGCAGACTTGGGAACCGATGAATGTCGTTATGAAATATGGCGAATATGCGGGATACCCCAAAGCCCAAAATGGTGTTGGCGACCCTGCAATTCTTTTTGATAGTAAGAATAATAAAACTTTCTTGATTGCCGTATGGTCGCACGCTGCTGGTATTGGTAGGTCATGGCAAAACTCAAGAGATGGTTTTAATATTGATAGAACTCCGCAACTCGTACTCTCTGAGAGTGATGACGATGGAATCACTTGGAGCGAACCTCGCAATATTACATCTCAAGTAAAAGACTCTACGTGGAATTTTATGTTACAAGGGCCGGGTCGCGGCATTACGATGAGCGATGGCACACTAGTTTTCCCTGCGCAGTATATTGACGGAGATAGAATGCCTTACTCTTGTCTAATTTACAGTAAAGATGGGGGGAAATCGTGGAAACGACATAATGCACCAAGGTCTAATACCACTGAAGCGCAAGTCGTTGAGCTCGAACCTGGAACGCTTATGCTTAATATGAGAGATAATCGTGGAGGTAGTAGAGCTGTTGCAATAACAAAAGATTTAGGCAAAACTTGGGCTAAACACCCATCATCGCGTTCAGCACTTCGTGAACCAGTTTGTATGGCTAGCATTATTAAAGTGAAAGCAAACGAAAATATAACTGGCAAAGAAATGCTCGTCTTCTCAAACCCTAATACTACTGATGGCAGATATAATATGACTATTAAAGTCAGTTTCGATGGGGGGAACACTTGGAACGAAAGCGACCAATTGCTAATTGATAGTGACTGGTCAGCAGGATACTCTTGCCTTACACTTATAGATAAAGAAACTATTGGAATACTCTACGAATGTAGCGGAACACCATTAGCATTTCAAACTATTAAAATCGAGGACTTAATTAAATAAATTATGCGCCCGTTATACTGCCTAGCTCTTGCTCTAGTTATCACTGCCTGCACACACAAACCCACAGTTAGTGTCAAAAACTATGACGGATTCCCATCCGACTCTATTGGCTATAGCCGAGGGGTAACCGCTCCTTTTGTTGCGAAAATAAACCAAACTATTATTCTTGCAGGAGGTTGCAACTTTCCTAACAAAACTGCGGCGAATAACGGAGCTAAAGCCTTTTATAACGATATATATAGAGCACATAGCAACCCTAATTCGTCAAGACTTGTGTGGCAAAAAATAGGGCAACTAAAACAGCCAATGGCCTATGGAGCATCAATTGAAACTCCTGATGGATACTACTTATTTGTTGGTGGGCGTAATCAAGAAAAAGTATTTGACAATATTTCCAAAGTACGATACTCAGAAACACTAGACTCACTCATAATTGACCGATTTCCGCCAATGCCAAAACCGCGCTATAATATGGGTGTCGCAATTCTCGAAGAAAAACTCTATGTCGTGGGCGGCGTAGTGGACGGCAAACCGTCTAATAGTGTAATTTCTATTGACCTCGACGCTACGTCGAGCGAACAGTGGAATGACGAACCAGACATACCCGACTCTCCACGTATTCAACCTGTTGTAGTAGCGCAAAATGAAGAAATATTTGTTTTTGGGGGATTTGCGCAGTATACTGAGGGGCAAAATAACACTATCTCGCTTACAGCGTGGAAATACCACCCCGCTAGTAGTAATTGGAATAATATTAATCCTCCCGTAGATACGAAAGGTGATTTCATTGCACTTAGTGGTGGATTCGGGCTAAAACTTAATGATAAATATATCGTACTGGCAGGTGGCTTTGATAAAAATGTGCTTCGTCAAGAATTAATGCGTGAACAAAAAATCGCCGTAATGACACAAAACAAAAAATTAGACGAAGTAAAAGCACTCAATCTACTGACAAAAGAATACCTGATGAGACCCGTAGAATGGCATAACTTTAATGGTAAGGTTTTACTTTATGATGCTGTGGAAGATAAATATACACAGGTTGCTAACGAGCCAAAACTCGCTAGAGCGAATGCAGCGTGCCTCACGCTTAAGGATGGATTTATGCTAATTTCTGGCAATACTAAACCTGGTGCAAACTCTACTGACATTACACGATTCTCGGTTATCACGAAATAGATAAATAATAGCTCTCTTGTTAATTATGTGTCAATTGGAGATGATAGCAACGTCACTCGAAGACTACTTCTCAGCATTGTCCCTCCACAGGCTTTGACTCCATAGCCGTTGTGATTTGTAATGGCATAGGCGAAGCCTATCAGTAGCGGCCTCCCCCAGCCGCACTGATAAATCAGCACGACAGGCCGCTTTTACCAACCAACTAATTACAACTTTCAAAGCCGACAGGCAATTGAAAGGGGTCTTTGACCCCAGTCGAGAGCGCCCCCACGGCTAGACTGGTGGCAACCCACACGAAATTTGCCTGTCGGCATTCCATAACTAATAGCATAGGCGAAGCTAAGAATATCGAAGGCCTCCCCAAAAACTCGTGTGCTGTTAGCACCCGGAGATGTTCTATACCTGAATATAGAACAAACCCCGACAGGCCTTCTAAGTCATACTTGCACAAAGGGCGCAAATGTCATAGTAAATTATAGGCTATGCCCTGCGAGCCAAAGGTGCCAACGGCACTCGAGTTTGTCCCCTTGCG
>CAMQUV010000175.1 GCA_947037995.1 uncultured Rikenellaceae bacterium | reverse complement strand
CTGCACGCCACAACTAGATTTGAGGAGTTATCTAGCGCGCAAATAGTTGCAACAATAAGGCCGTCAGGCATATCGTTGAGACCAACCACACGTTTAGCTTTAAAAAATGGATTGTCGGCCGCTGCAGGGTCAGTTCCTTTGTTTGGCAGCGCTGCGAGTTCTTCGCCGTAGGCGTCAGCATCAGAGGCCGAAACTAGGAATGTGAAGTTTTTGTTGCGACGAGTTTTTGCCCCCGTTGCATCCCAAACCGCCTGCAAACGTTTAATCATAGACGTTTCGGTGGTCGTAGCCACTACTTTTTCAGACGAGGCAAGAATACGAGTCACAAAACCGTCAAAATATTTGTCCTCAACCTCGCCTTTTACGCCCACTAGGATATGTTCTCCCAGTTCAGTTGCAACTTGCGCTAGGATTTGCTCAACTAGTTTAGTTTTAACGTTGTCGGGAAGTTCAGCAAAAATGAGGTTTCCTGTTGGCTGGTACTGCTTCCAGTAATTTTCGTATTCGCGAGGATTAAACTCAGTGTAGACCATAACGTCTTGCGGGATGATTTGCAAGTCTGCAAATTTAATCACCCCTTTGCTGTTCGTAGAGTTCGGCGAGGACTTGCGTTTTTGCAGGAGTTTAGAGAGTGACAGACGTGGAATGTTCACACTTGAGCGCACTCCCGGGATGACTCGTACAAGTCCGTTTTCGAATAGCTCGTTACCTGTTGCGGTTTGAGTTAGGATTTCGTCGAGCACTTCGCCCGCATAAGTTGTTGTAATTGTTGGATTAGGCATTTTGTTAGAGTTGTTTTAGGTTTTGTTTTACTTGATTTGTTTTTCTTTCGAGTGCTGATTCTTGCGCCTGTGGCGCGTCTCCAGTAGATGTTGTTGGCTTTTCTACCCCTGCCATCTCGTTAAGTAAGATGGTCGTGGCTGCTGGGTCTGCATCGTAGAGTTTTTCGAAGGTTGGACGTTGCGATTCAGTGATTTTACGGGCCGTAACCGCATTCGATAAAATTGTGTCGCGCTCTTTTAGAGCTCGTGTTGTTTCGGCTTCTTGATAGGTTGTGTTTTCAGCTTTAAGATTCAGGTTTTCGGCCGTAATTGCATTTACTGCCGCCAACAGGTTTTCTTCGTTTGGCTCACCTTGTAGGTTTAGGGCTTTTGATAAGTCGGTTAGTTTCATTTTAGATAATATTTGGTTAGTATTTAGTAGCGGAAGTAGCGCACTTTCGCTGTTGTCTGATAGGTTGATTTCGTTACCATCGTTGTCGCTAAGTCGTACGGCATTGCGATTGCTAGCTATATCACATAATGACACTTCACGAAGCAAACACTTTGTAATTGTTGCCCTAGTTTGACCATTCACTAGCACCGAAGAATCTTCGGACGTTACGATGATATTAATACCAGCCGAAGCCATATTAATAATGCCCTGTTCAACTTTGCTTTTAATTTGTTGCGCAAAATCATCTTTGATGTCAAAAACAGCATCAGCGAGAATTTGGGTGCCGACTTTGCGAATTTTATCCCATTTACCAATAGGTAGTATCTCGTTATTTGTACCGCGATACGAACGATGGTGATTCCATAGCATAATCGGATTTTTCTTGAAAAGTGATAAATCGACACCTGCGGTCAGAATGCGCGAGCCGTAGGAATTGATAGATTCGTCCGAGATGACGAATGTTAGAGGTTCTTGTGTTGTCATAGTTTTTTCTTTTTTCGACAAATCTATAACTGGGGCAGTTTTGGCGCAAATATTAGTCTAACGCTTGGACTGATTAGTCCAACGCTTGGACTAAAAATTGCAGTTCGGAGGGGCATTTTCAACCTTTGTCAAAAAATAAAATACTATGGCAAAAGACAAAGAAAAAAAACTAGCTGAACACCTATACATAGAAAAAGGTTTAACGGCAAAAGAGGTGTCTCTCAAGGTTGGAGTTACTGAATCAACAATATCCGCGTGGGTAAACAAATGGGGGTGGAAAGCTCGACGCGAGGCCTTGGCCACCTCTGCCGCCTCACGATATAATAACCTGCAAGAAGTCGTGTCTAGTATCGCAGCAGAAAGGCTTTCGCTTAGTCGTGAACTTGACACTGCGTTAAGGATTGGCGATGAACCAACTGCCGCGACCATACGAATGAAAATGGCTAAACTTGACGATGGAGCCGCTAAATGGAACAAAGTTTTAACTACGGCCAAAACAGAGGCTCACGTTCCATTAAGTACTTATATGGATGTTATGGACAGGATTTTCAATGCACTACGTGCGCACGACGAAAAACTATATCTGCAAACTATCCAATTCCAAGAACACCACTTAACCGAGATTTCAAGCCGATGAGATTAGATGATAAAAAAGCGTTAGAACGCTATCAGGATAAACTCAGATTAATTCGTGAGGGCGCAGCAGCTAACCCTTTCGAAACGTCTGCCGAAAAACGGCAGATAATTGAACGGGCAAAAAAAGACATAACGTTTTTTGTTGAATTTTTCCTTGGCCATTATGCGACTTCTCAGTGCGCCAAGTTTCAATTAGAACTAGCCAAAATGGTTATTAAAAATAAAAAATGTCGCATCCTAGTACGATGGCCCCGTGGACACGCAAAATCGGTGTGGTGCAATATTATTATTCCATTATGGCTATGGATACGTGGCGAAGATTTGTTTATGGTCATAGTGGGTAATACTTACGATAAAGCAGTAATACTACTTTCGGATATACAAGCAGAATTGGAAGCAAATGCGCGATTAATTCATTATTTTTCAGACCAACAAATGCGAGGTAGTTGGGAGAGTGGGAAGTTTTCAACCAAGGATGGACGTATGCACGGGATGGCCGTAGGTATGAGGCAATCTGTGCGCGGGTTACGTGTAGGCGCGTTGCGCCCAACCTTTCTTTCGTGTGATGACCTCGAAGACCAGCAGACTTCAAAGAACCCGAGCCGGCAGGATGATATAGTAGAATGGATTGAGGGGGATTTACTCAAAGCTATGGACGGCCCAGTTGGTCGCTACCTACACCCCAATAATAATCCTTACGACCGCTCTATTCAGGGTCTATTAGAACAAAGGCACCCAAATTGGCTTTTGCAAATGATTAAGGCCTACGATAAGTCTACATACAAGCCGGCGTGGCCAGAGAAGTACACCCCACAATATTTCAAAGACCAGGAAGCCGATGGTATTATAGCAGCTCACGCCGAGTTCCTGCACGAACCACTAATTGAGGGTAAGGTATTCACAACTGATATGATACAATGGGCAGCTCCACCAACTCTTAATAATTTCAAAACTTTAGTCGGACACTGGGATGTTGCATATAGTGGTGAAAATGATTTTAATGCTGTAAAGGTTTGGGGCTTGAGTGGTCGCAACTTTTGGCACCTCAAAGCATTTGTTAAACAATGTAAAATGGAAGATGCTATCCGTTGGATGTATGATTTTGAAGATGAACTACCCCGAGGAACAATTATGGTGTGGCGAGTTGAGTCCCAATTTTGGAATAACCCCGTTAAGGATTCTATTGAACTTGTTCGTATAGAACGCAACCGCTGGCTAAATATTTCTATCGTAGATTGTGCCAGAACCAATAAATATGACCGAATGCTATCTATG
>CAMQUV010000174.1 GCA_947037995.1 uncultured Rikenellaceae bacterium | reverse complement strand
GTATAGAACATCTCCGGCTGGGGGAGGCCTTCGATATTCTTAGCTTCGCCTATGCTATTAGTTATGGAATGCCGACAGGCAAATTTCGTGTGGGTTGCCACCAGTCTAGCCGTGGGGGCGCTCTCGACTGGGGTCAAAGACCCCTTTCAATTGCCTGTCGGCTTTGAAAGTTGTAATTAGTTGGTTGGTAAAAGCGGCCTGTCGTGCTGATTTATCAGTGCGGCTGGGGAAGGCCGCTACTGATAGGCTTCGCCTATGCCAGTATGCCGACAGGCAATTAAATGGGATCTCTGCCCCCCCCCGACAGGCAATCTTCAAGTGGCGTTGCCACCAGCCTCCGCAACGGGAAGGTGTTACTAGCGCACGAAGTCGGGCTCGCAGGGCAAAGCTGGTTACCATTAATATTTCCCAAAAAAAACATCACCCCCACCATATTCAATATAAGGCAGGGGTGATTTCGTGTTTAATTTATATCGTTATAATCTTTGCGATTATTTCGATGCTCTTTTACGGTCATTTTCGTTAAGAAGAATTTTTCTCATACGTATAAAGTTCGGTGTAATTTCAGCATACTCATCTTTTTGGATATATTCAAGAGTCTCTTCGAGAGAGAACAGAATAGCAGGTGATACGCTACTTTTATCATCAGAACCAGAAGCTCTCATATTGGTAAGTTTTTTGGTTTTACAAATATTAAGAACCATATCTTCACTTCTGGAAGATTCTCCAACAACTTGTCCCGAATAGATTTCGTCACCAGGAGCGACAAAGAATTTGCCTCTATCTTGAAGTTTCGATAGTCCGTATGCGATAGCAGTACCAGTTTCCATAGCTATAAGTGAGCCATTGCTTCTGATTTCTATTTCGCCTTTAAAAGGTTCGTAATCTTTAAATCTGTGAGCAACAATCGCTTCTCCGGCCGTAGCAGTGAGTAGGTTTGAACGTAGTCCGATAAGTCCCCTTGCAGGTATTTCGAAGTGAAGAATTGCTCTTTCGTCTCTATGGTCGATGTGCAGAAGCACTCCTTTACGTCTGGTAGCCATTTCGATAGCTTTCCCAGCGTGAACTTCAGGAAGGTCAATTGTGAGTGATTCTATAGGTTCGCATCTTACTCCGTCGATAGTTTTGTCCACTACTTTAGGTTGTCCAATTTGCAATTCGTATCCTTCTCTTCTCATAGTTTCGATAAGCACACTTATGTGCAGGATTCCACGTCCGAATACTCTGAACGAGTCAGCCGTAGGGCCGTCTTTAACCTTGAGGGCAAGATTTTTTTCTAGTTCTTTATCGAGTCTATCTTTAAGGTGTCTTGTTGTAACAAATTTGCCATCTTTCCCAAAGAAAGGTGAATCATTAATTGTGAACAGCATACTCATAGTTGGTTCGTCAATAGCGATTGGAGGAAGTGCTTCTGGGTTTTCGAAGTCAGCGATAGTATCACCAATTTCGAAACCTTCTATACCAACAACAGCGCAGATGTCACCGCAGCTAACTTTTTCAACTTTTTGTTTGCCAAGTCCTTCAAAAACGAGAAGTTCTCTGATTTTTGATTTTTCTATAGTTTCGTCTCTTTTGCAAAGTGAGACTGGTTTGCCAGAAACAAGTTCACCTCTTGAGAGTCTTCCTACTGCAATACGTCCCACGTATGGAGAGTATTCAAGCGATGTGATAATCATTTGAGGTGTACCTTCAACGATTTCCGGAGCAGGAATTTCCTCTAGAATAGTATCAAGAAGTGGTATGATATCAGTTCCTGGATTATTCCAGTCAAGTGACATCCATCCTTGTTTCGCGCTACCGTATAGTGTTTTAAAGTCAAGTTGTTCTTCCGTCGCATCGAGGTTGAACATAAGGTCAAAGACCTGTTCGTTAACTTCGTCAGGTCTACAGTTTTCTTTGTCAACTTTATTAACAACCACGATTGGTTTGAGTCCCATACTAAGGGCTTTTTGCAGTACAAATCGAGTTTGTGGCATAGTTCCTTCGAAAGCATCTACAAGTAGAAGTACTCCGTCGGCCATATTAAGAACCCTTTCCACTTCACCACCGAAGTCAACGTGACCAGGTGTGTCAATGATGTTGATTTTGCATCCTTTATAGTTTACCGAAACGTTTTTGGCAAGTATGGTTATCCCTCTTTCTCTTTCAAGGTCGTTGTTATCTAGGATAAGTTCATCATTTTGCGTTGAATTCTCTCTAATTAGTTTTCCTTGTAGAATAATTTTGTCTACAAGAGTTGTTTTTCCGTGGTCAACGTGCGCAATGATGGCAATGTTTCTCAAGTTCATTCGGTTGTTATTTTTTATAGTTGTTTATTCGAGAGATATTTCGACGTTTGGAATGTCAAGGTCTCTTTTTTGTTCTGGATTTATAAGCTCCACGTGTGGATTTTTGTTTCTATCTGGCGATAGAGGCATATCAATTTTAGTCTGTTGAGTAGTTTTTTCATCCCACTCTTTGTAGTGTTTAGCGAGTTTTTCTTTCTCTTTCGCTCTTTGCTTCTCGATTGACTGGTCAATTTTGTTGCTGATATTTTCAAGGTCAAGCCCATATCTATTTCCTCTTCTTCTTTCGCCACCAAAAGCGAAAACAAGTGCTTTTTTAAGTTTTCTTTCTGCATTGGACTTCCAATCAGGCGACGGCGGTATCGCTTTGAGCCCTTCTATTATAACAATGTCGAGCCACATAGTTATAGAATTGTAGATTTGTATGTCAGATATCCTACCGCTTGGGTCAATCGTAATCTTACAGCGCATCATTCCGTTAACATCATTGAGCGATTTACCCTTTGGGATTACCATTTTGAGGTTGTCTGATATGTAACTAATCATCTTGTTAGACATATCGTCGTTGCCGTAAACAGGTGCCACACGCTCAACTTTTTGGGCCATTGAGGGTGTCGAAAACATCGAAAGTATCGGTAAAAGGAGTATGAGTAAGCGTTTCATAAATTTTTCGTATTCGGATGCAAAGATAGTAAAAAAAATTCGTTTATGTGTAATATGTTATAAACGTTGTTGTGCTAATATTTATTTTATTTTTATCGCCAAACTTTTAGCCAAATCTATTGCCCAGTTTCTATTACATAACCCGTCGGTCTTTCGGGTTATTTTGGATGGCTAAGAGGTAAGCGGCTTTTATTAATTTGTCACTGCGAATTGCTGCCTCTGGCGGTTAGTTTGGCAAGCCTGCACAAAGGGCGCGCATAACCAATATTTCAACTTCACCTTTGATGCTATCAGCCAGCCAAAGGTGCTAACGGCACTCGAGTTTTTCCCCTTGCGGAGGCATACTTTTGGTGGCGAGAACCTCCACAGGCTTTGACTCTATATGCGTAGTAATTTGTAATGGCATAGGCGGAGCTAAGAATATCGAAGGCCTCCCCTAGCCGGAGATGTTCTAATAGAACACCCCCGACAGGCCTTCGAAAACATACTTGCACAAAGGGCGCAAATGCCAAAACAACTTGCAGGCTATGCCCTGCGAGCCAAAGCCTCCCCCAGCGGAGGCTCGCTTACTGGTGCGAGTACCTCCACAGGCTTTGACTCTATTTGCGTTGTAATTTGTAATGACATAGGCGAAGCTAAGAATATCGAAGGCCTCCCCCAGCCGGAGATGTTCTAATAG
>CAMQUV010000173.1 GCA_947037995.1 uncultured Rikenellaceae bacterium | reverse complement strand
TAGCAGGTGTAGAGCCTTTCATCTTACCTATTCTATGAGCATTAAACCTTATAGCATCTCCTGCTTTAACCATATAGCAGTTAGCAGGTTTATCTTTATAGTCTACGTCAAATATAGTGTATTGTGTTACGGTTACAGTTTGTTTGGTGATGGTGTGTGCGCCGGTGGCTCCGTGGGTGGTGGTTGTGTAGGTTACTAAATAAAAACGAAGAGACTAAACAGCAAAAAGCAATCCCCTCATCGTAAAAGTTACGACAAGGGGATTTGGATATTACAGAATTTGCACATAAAATGCACAATCACGTCATTAGGAAAATATAGGCGAATACGTGATATATTTAGTAGCCCCAACAGGACTCGAACCTGTATTTAAAGTTTAGGAAACTTCCGTTCTATCCCTTGAACTATGGGGCTTCTATAAGATGTTGTATTGTATAATTACAGGATGCTTTTTCTTCTTTTGTCACCATCATACGCCCATTTGACGTGAATGGCTCCCCAGGTATATCCACCGCCGAACGAGGCTAGTATGATATTGTCACCTTTTTTGAGTTTATCTTCATAATCACAGAGGCAAAGAGGTATAGTTGCTGCAGTAGTATTACCATATTTATGTATATTAATCATACATTTATCAGCAGAAATGCCCATTCTTCTCGCCACAGCGTCAATGATTCTCATATTAGCTTGGTGAGGCACAAGATATTTGACATCATCTGAGGTAAGGTTATTGCGTCTCATAATTTCGACAGAGACGTCTGCCATATGCGAAACTGCAGCTTTGAACACAGGTTGGCCTTCTTGGTGAATATAGTGCCATTTGCGGTCAACAGTTTCGTGAGTAGACGGGTAAGCCGAGCCTCCCCCCTTCATATGTAGGTGAACAATTCCGCCGCCATCACTGTGAAGTGAAGCATCGATAACACCATTTTCGTCTTTGCTAGGTTCTAGAAGAACCGCTGCTGCTGCATCTCCGAAAATAGGGCAAGTTGCTCTATCTTCGTAGTTAACGATAGAGCTCATTTTATCAGCTCCGACGAGTATAACTTTTTTGTGCGCTCCACTTTCGATTAGTTTGCAAGCCACATTGAGTCCAAAAAGGAATCCGCTGCAGGCTGCAGAGACATCGAATGCATAAGCGTTAGTACATTCGGCTTTGTGTGCAATAAGGTTGGCGGTACTAGGAAATTGCATATCAGGTGTAACTGTACTACAAATAACGACTTCGATTTCGTCGGCAGAAGTACCAGTTTTATCAAGAAGGTCGAGTACAGCTTGGTATCCCATATGAGATGAGCCAAGTCCGTCACCTTTGAGGATTCTACGTTCTTTGATACCGATGCGTGACATAATCCATTCGTCGGTAGTGTCGACCATTTGGCTAAGTTCTTCATTATTGAGAACATAAGTAGGGAGGTATGCTCCTACGCCAGTAATTGCGGCTCTTATCTTTTCCATATATGTTTAAATGTCTTAAGTTAGTTTCTATGATTTTTAGCTAGGATTAACTTGAAAGGCTTTTTTGAATTGCGTTTCGAGTTTAGCTTCGATAGTTTTTTCGGTAGAAAGAATCATATTTTGTATTGCAAGTGGGCTTGAGTGTCCGTGTGCAATAATGACAGTTTTATCGATTCCAAGGACAGGAGTTCCGCCTACAATTTCGTAGTTGCAGTTGTCAATCCAGGGAGCTGAATATTTATCATTTTTCAGTATATTATAAATTCCTTCGGCCATTTTGAGTAATGTATTGCCGGCAAAACCGTCACAAACGACTACATCGGCTATTGAATCATCTAGCAGGTGGTTGGCTTCGAGGTTTCCCACGAAGTTAATATTTTGGTTTTCTTTGAGCAGTGGGTATGTAGCTTTGGTAAGCAGGTTACCTTTTTCGGGTTCTTCGCCGATATTAAGTAGGGCTACTCTAGGATTTTTGATATTGAATACGTTTTCGGCGTAAATGCTTCCGATAGTAGCGTATTGGTCAAGTATTTCGGGTTTACAGTCAGCGTTGAGTCCAGCATCGAGGATAATAATTCTATTACCATTTTGGGTGCCAAGTGGAGTGCATATAGTAGGTCTTGAGATGCCAGGAATTGCTCCAATAACGAGCATTGAGCCTACCATCATCGCACCAGTTGAGCCAGCGCTAGCGAATCCATCAATAAGTCCTTCTTTCAGTTGTTTGAATGCTTTAGTTATAGAGGCATCCGTTTTTTGTTGAAAGGCTTTAGCCGGATGGTCTCCCATTTCGATAATTTGAGAGCAGTGTACAATTTCGATATTGTTTGTATCTGCTTTTTGAGCATCGAGGATATTTCGGATAATATTTTCGTCACCAAAGAGTACGATAGTAGATTCTTTGTTGATAAGTTTTGAGGCCATAATGGCTCCTATAATAACGGCATTGGGTGCGTGGTCGCCTCCCATCGCGTCTATTCCTATACGCATAGCATTAATTTATTTAGGCAGTTTGTGTTTTCGTGAGTTGTTCGGAGTAACGGTATTTGTGTAAAAGTTGTTTTCGGATAATCACGAGACTAAAGGGCAAAACAGTATATGTAATATGTTAACGGAGAATAGTTTTAAATTTTCGGGTTCATATTACATATATTTATTTGAGCGATTAGCTTTGTTTTATTTATTGTTGTTTCGCGTCGGTTTGTTTACCTCTGTAGAAACCGCAGTCAGGGCATACTCTGTGTAGGAGTGTTGGAGCGCCGCAGTTGCTGCAAGAAGAGATTGTGGGAACAACCGCTTTGTAGTGAGTACGTCTTTTGTCGCGTCTAGTAGAGCTAATTTTGTGTTTAGGATGTGCCATTTTGGATAGTAAATATTTATGGTTATAGTTATAATTTATTCTATGTTAGTTGATATAAATTTGGTTACATCAGTGTTACAGTGTTCGATATTTTGGTGTGCTCTTTCGATTGGCAGAGCGAGTATAATGCTTTCGTATATGTATTGTGCAAGGTCAAGAGATTGGTTACTGTTATTAACATATATGATATCTCCGTCGTATTCGTCAGTGTGTTCGGTCAGTTTAAAAATTGTTTGTCCAGTCCAGTTGACATCAATCGAGCATTCGTCGAGGCATCTGTCGCAGGGAGAAACAACTGTTGTAATGATATTAACGTTAGCTTTTGCGGTGTTTCCGTTTTTATTTATAGTGAATACGGCTTTACCATCACCGTGAAGTATTTCGGGTGATTGGCATATAGCAAAGAGTTCGTCGTTGATGGCGAATTCCAGGGTGCTGTTACCTTCGCTAATAGCGTGGTAGTCAATATTATATGTGTTGCTCATAGCCATATCTTGGGTGTATAGTTTGGGCAAAGATACTAAAAAAAGAAGACTAAGCAAAAAAAAGTGTGCTTGTGGGCAAAAAAAATCCCAGTATCTATGTGTGAAATCAATAGGATACGAGGATAATAATTGAAAAAAGAAATAGTGCTTTTTAGAGCAATTCTTTGGCCTTATTAAGGATAGTGAGGTCATCTAGCGTAACCATTCCACCGTCAGGTCCGGGTTCGATATGTATGCCTTGCGGCTTACCTTCGCCAGTTTTGTAGTGAGTACCTCCGAAGTAGTTTCTGACAGTGTCTTCCTCGATTTTGAGTTCGTCGGCTATTTTTTTGATAG
>CAMQUV010000172.1 GCA_947037995.1 uncultured Rikenellaceae bacterium | reverse complement strand
GCGGCAATTCGCTCGGGTTATTACGAAGCTCAGTTTAGTCTGCGCAAGGCTCGCACTACTTATAACAGGTCGGCAATTTACGCTCCTTATGCCGGGAAGATTGCCTCGATTTCTGCGAGTACACACGAGAATCCATCGAAAGAAATTTGTACTATTATAGATGATAAAGTAATGAGAGTAAGGTTCACAATACTTGAGAGTGAACTCAAATTGGTCAAAGAGGGGCAAAACGTTCAAGTTATCCCATTTAATGACCAGAGGAATAAATACAGCGGTAAAATCATTTCAATAAATCCTATTGTTGAGAAAAATGGACAAATATCGCTCACGGCGTCGGTCAACAATTCGAGCGGTACTCTACTTGATGGGCAGAATGTTAAGATTCTGATACAAGAGAGCGTTGCTAACCAATTGGTTGTACCAAAAAGTGCTGTTGTGGTGAGGGATAATCTCGATGTACTGTTTAGGTGTAATAAGGGACGCGCGCTGTGGACTTATGTTAATATCATTATGGCAAATAGCGATGAGTATGTTGTGGCGCCGAACTTGGATAGGGGTGCAGACTTGACGGTGGGTGACTCTATAATTATTTCGGGCAACTTGAACCTGGGTGACAATGCGCAAATCAAAGTAATAAACTAGTTCTGTTATGCAGTAGCGACAAATATAAAAGTATGTTCAAAAAGTTAATCTATCGCCCCATAGCAGTATTTACTGTGCTAATCGCTATACTTGTTCTAGGCATAGCCGTTATGCGCCAGCTGCCTGTTTCGCTTGTGCCTGAGGTGGATATACCTCTGATTACAATCAAAGTTTCCAAACCTGGAACATCGGCCCGAGAACTTAGCCAAATGGCGATAGAACCCCTCCGTGCGCAGCTTGTTCAGGTGTCGAACCTTAGTTCTATCAACGCGCAAAGCAAGGATGGGAGTGGCATTATCACAATGCAATTTGAGTATGGCGTGAATATGGACCTGCTTTTTGTGGAGGTTAACGAGAAGATTGACCGAGCTATATCGGGACTGCCTAGGGATATGGAACGCCCGAAGGTGATAAGAGCCAGCGCTACCGATTTGCCGGCGTTTTATATCAACGCCTCGCTCAAAAATGGTGGCGAATTAGAGCCCGACAAGCCATCTAGCGAGCTTATCGAGATGAGTACGTTCGTGCGCGAAGTTATTGTCCGACGAATCGAACAGCTCAAAGAGGTTGCGATGGTGGACGTTAGTGGTGTTATTCATTCGGAAATATTAGTGGTGCCTGACAGCAAAAAACTCAAAATGGCGGATATCTCCGAGGCGCAGCTTGTTGAAGCGCTCAAGGGTGCTAATGTCTCGCTCGGGAACCTTACAATTCGTGATGGCGAATATAGCTTTAACGTGAGATTTGAATCAAAATTGGTTGATAAGAAAAATATTGAAGATATTTATCTGAAAATTAACGATAGGATATACCTGTTTAAAGACCTAGCTACCGTTACTCTCAAATCGCGCGAGCGAAGTGGGATTGTGCTAACGGATGGCAAAGAGGCGGTTACGATGGCGGTTATCAAGCGCTCGGAGTCAAAAATGGCCGACCTCAAAAGTAGTATCACGGCTCTAATGGAGCATATCGAAAGCGATTATCCTGACCTTAGTTTTACTATCACGCGCGACCAAACAGCGCTGCTAGACTACTCTATCAACAATCTCATATCAAATATTTTGGCGGGAGCGCTGCTAGCGTGTATTGTGATTTTCTTCTTTATGCAAGATTTCCGCTCGCCTCTGCTGGTTGTCTTTACGATACCAACTGCGCTGATTATATCGTTCCTGTTTTTCTATATTGTAGGTATCTCAATCAACATTATTTCGCTGGCTGGGCTGGTGCTCGGGATAGGGATGATGGTGGATAACTCTATCGTGACGGTCGATAATATCACACATAAATGGAAATCGGGACTCAAATTAGCCGACGCCTGTGTCGAGGGGACAAAAGAGGTGTTTATGCCAATGGTTAGCTCCGTTATGACTACCTGCGCAGTATTTATTCCGTTGATTTTCCTTAGTGGAATCTCTGGAGCGCTGTTCTACGACCAAGCTATGGCCGTGACAATTACGCTGTTCTCTGCCCTACTTGTCTCGGTATTGGTGCTGCCTACATTCTACTTTTTGTTGTATCGAAAACAACAGAAATTCACCCCAAATAAGTTCTTGCAACGTGTTGTTAAAGGGAATATGACTGGAGTCTATGAGAAAATACTCAAGTGGAATTTTCGCCGTAGATGGATTATGTGGAGCACGTTCGTTATTTCAATTATAGGAATTGTAGGCGTATTTAGTATTGTTAATAAGGAGAAATTACCGCCATTGTCGTATAACGATGCACTTGTGGCTATCGAATGGAATGAGCGTATTTCTGCGCAAGAGAATAGTATTCGCTGTAATAAACTTATGAGCGAGCTGGGCGATTTGACTGAGCAAACTACGGTTATGGCTGGAGTGCAGCAGTTTATAATGGCGCATACTGAGGAACAAAGTATATCCGAAGCTATTATTTATGTGAAAACAGCGTCTATGCAAGATATAGCGGAGGTGCAAAAAAATATCCAGAGCGAGCTGGCGGAGAATTATCCAGAATCGGTTGTGGGATTCTCGTCGTCGGGTAATATCTTTGATATGATATTCTCGTCGAACGAGGCAACGTTGACGGCAAATATCCGACCCACTAGTGGCGCTATAAATGACCTAACGCAACTTAATGAACTACTGAACAATATTAACCGTAAACTCTCGTGGACAAATGTCCCCGAAGTGGAATGGCAAGAGCATATTGAGTTTGTTGCGCGGCCAGATATGATGGCTCTGTATAATGTCAGTTACAACGAACTGCTGGGCGTGCTGCGCAATGCGCTGCGAAGTAATAATGTTATGACACTCTCCTCGGGCTCCCAATCGGTGCCAGTTGTTATTGGTGGTAACTCTCAGGAAATCAAACAATTGATTACTCAAAATAGCATACAAAAAGAAGATTATATGATTCCTCTTGATGTTTTAATGCGCCAAACATCCTCGCGCGACCTGAAAAGTATCACTTCTGGAGGGGATGGCGAATATTACCGACTAGACTTAAACCTCGAGGCTACTGATGTTTTACGCACTATCGAGGCGGTCAAACAAGTTGTCAAAGAGAGTGATGATTTCGAGGTTGATTTCGCAGGCTCGTATTTCTCTAATTCGGAGATGATTAGTGAGCTGATGTATGTGCTAATAGTTTCTATACTACTACTCTATTTCATCCTAGCTGCCCAGTTTGAGTCGTTAACCCAGCCGCTAATAATCCTTTTTGAACTAATTATTGACATTTTTGGAGCTGTGGTGTTGCTGTGGGCGCTTGGCGAGAGTATAAATCTAATGTCGCTTATCGGAATTGTGGTTATGTGCGGAATCGTTATTAATGATTCTATACTCAAAGTCGATACTATTAACCGTATGCGCAAAGAGGGATTTAGCCTTATTAGAGCGGTGATGGAGGCGGGTGCGCGAAGGCTTAAACCTATATTAATGACCTCGCTCACTACGATTCTTTCAATGTTGCCATTCCTTATTAAGGGCGATATGGGTTCTGATTTGCAGTACCCGCTCTCGGTGGCTGTGATTAGTGGAATGGTTGTGGGAACGCTTGTCA
>CAMQUV010000171.1 GCA_947037995.1 uncultured Rikenellaceae bacterium | reverse complement strand
TTTGAGAGGGGGCCTCCCCCCCCCCCCCCCCCCCCGACAGGCAAATTTCGTGTGGCGTTGCCACCAATCTGCTCGGGAAGTGGTGTGAGTAAACTAAAACATAATTATCCAACTGTCAGGTGCTAGTGCAATGTCAGTTGGATAGTATAATATTTACGATACGGTTATTTGGTCTTATTTCACGCCAGCATCTTTGGCTTCGATAGAAAGTGTAGCGTGGGGTACTACTTTGAGTCTTTCTTTAGGAATAAGTTTCCCTGTATCTCTGCATAGCCCGTAGGTTTTATTTTCGATACGTACGAGTGCCGCTTCGAGGTGTTGAATAAATTTCTGTTGTCTTTGGGCGAGTCTACCAGACTCTTCTTTTGAGAGGGTTGCAGCACCTTCTTCGAGAATTTTGAAAGTAGGAGAGGTGTCGTCCGTTCCGTTGCTTTCAGAGTGAGTGATTGTAGAGCGTAATAGTTCGTAATCCGCTTTGGCTGTTAGTAGTTTATCAAGTATAATAGCTTTAAATTCTTGCAGTTCTACATCTGAATATCTAGTTTTTTCCATATCAAAAGGGTAATATAAGGTGATTTTTCGGGTTGATTTGTACAAATATAGCAAAAATTTCTTATATTTACACCGTAACCTAAAAATAAAATAATATGAAAAAAATCTTAATCCTAGCGGCCTTTTTGCTTTCCACTCTAAGTGTCAGCGCGCAGAACATCGACTTGATGAGTAACATCAAGCCAGATAACAAGACCAGAGTTGGTAAACTGGACAACGGCATCACCTATTTTATACGCTCTAACGACAAGGACCCACAACGTGCAAACTTCCATATAGTCTACAACGTTGGAGCGGTGCAGGAAACTGACGAACAACAGGGACTTGCTCACTTCTTGGAACATATGGCGTTCAATGGTTCTAAAAATTTCCCCGAAAATTCTATGATTGACTACCTTAGGTCAATCGGAATTGCATTTGGCGAGAACCTCAATGCTTGGACTAGCCAGGAAAATACTACATATATGATTACGCAAGTACCTATCACCAGAGAGGGGATTATCGACTCTACGCTGATGGTTATTCACGACTGGGCAGGATTTATTTCGCTCAATGATGATGATATTGATAGCGAACGAGGCGTAATTCTTGAAGAGAGAAGAACGTCGAACAATGCAGCCAGAAGAATCAGACAAGCGCACGCTCCGGCCATTTATGGCGCCGAAAGCCTTTTTGCACGCAGAGATATCCTCGGACCTGTTAGCGTGCTCGAAAACTTCAAATATAGCGATATCCGCGACTTTTATAAAAAATGGTATAGACCAGACCTGCAATCGTTTATTATCGTAGGAGACTTTGATGTCGATATGATGGAGGCGAAACTCAAAAAAACAATGGCGGATATCTTGCCACACGATGAGAAAGCTCCTGTCGAAAAAATCAAACTCGAAGATAACGATAAACCACGCGTGTCGATTGCAACTGACCCTGAATATACAGGCTCGGATGTAACCTATATCATTAGACATAAACCAATGGACGTGAAGTATAATACAACCGTTATGGCGGCGAAACTTAATCTTATCTCGGAAATTATGTCTAGCGCAGTTGCTGAGAGATTCAAAGAAACTACGATGATGCCAAACGCACCGTTCCAAAGCGCGTTCGGAGGATACTTTAGCTTCAATAAAGCGTTCGATGCTCTGTATTTTGCTGCTAGAGCCAAAGAAGGCGAACTCCAAAAAGCGTTCGATGCACTGTATACCGAAATGGTTAGACTCAAAAGAGGAGGACTAACAATGGGTGAATTCGAAAGAGCTAAAACTAATATCCTTACATCGGCCGAAAACAGCTTTAAAGCGAGCAAGGATAGAAAGAATCAAGACTATGTAAATACGTATATGGAATGCTTTATGCGTAATACACCTATGCCAGATGCGAAAACACAATATGAACTTACCAAAAATCTTGTCGAAGGACTTACACTTGCCGAAGTTAATACTATGGTCAAAGCGTATATTAAGGAAGGTAATAATGTTATAACAATGTCGTCTGTTAAAAAAGATGGTATTATAATTCCGACACAAGAAGAGGTGTTGGCAGCAATTGCGACTATTGATAATAGCGTAATAGAACTCAAAAAAGAGGATGCTGTAATGAAACCGCTTATTGATAAAGAAATAGTAGGTTCGAAAGTGGCTACGAAAACAGACGGACTATTTGGTGCGAAGCTGTGGACGCTAGAGAATGGCGTGCAAGTCTACCTCAAACCAACGGAACTTAAAGCAAACCAAGTTCTGCTCAAAGGAACTAAAAAAGGTGGACGCTCTATTATTAAAGATAATATCGAATACTTCGGAGCTACTGCATATAGCTCAATGCAGTCTATGACAGGAGTTGCAGAATTCTCTAGTATCGAGCTCAATAAAATGCTTACAGGCAAAACTGCTAGCGCATCGCTTGGTATTCACGATACAGACCAAACTATATCGGGCTCGTCGTCGACTGCTGATATCGAAACTATGCTGCAACTTGCATATCTTAAATTCACACAACCTAGATATGATGCAGATGGTCTAAATACACTTAAGGAACAGCTGACTACACAGGTTAAAGCACAAGAAGCTAATCCTATGATTGCTGCGTATAAAGGGCTGTTTAGTACTATCTATAACAATAATCCTAAAGCAGCGATTATACCTACTCTCGAAGATATTCAACAGATTAATGTGGAACTTTACAAAAAACTGCATAACAGATTCTTTAGCTCTACTAAAGGTATGGTGTTTACAATCGTTGGGGACTTTGACCTTAATACAATCCAACCACTTGTTGAGAAATATATCGGAGCAATGGCTGTAGGGGATGTTAAACCGGAGATAGGGAATAATAATCCTGAAATTATTAAAGGTGAAAAAGATGTTGAGGTAGTTAAACCAATGGAGATTCCTAAGGTTTCTGCTTTTAGAGCATATTCAGGCGATATTAACCCTGACTTCCAAACTAAAGTTGCGTTTGATGTGCTGCAATATGTGCTTGATATTAGATATACCAAAGCTATTAGAGAAGAAGCTGGTGGTACGTATGGTGTAGGTGTGCAAATGCAAATTACTGATGAGCCTAAACCAGAGTTCCTTGCGCTGATTTTGTTTGATACAGAAAAAGCTAAAATCAAAGAACTTATGCCTATCGTGCAGCTCGAAATTAATAAAATTATCGCCGACGGACCTAACCCCGAAGATGTTAATAAAGCAAAAGAAAACTTTGTGAAAAAATTTGCCGAAAATAATAATAATAACTGGGCGTGGAGAAACTATATCACCGATAAAGCTGTGTATGATAAAGACGAATATACGGAGTATGTGAAAATGGTGGAAAATGTTGACCCGAAAATGGTGCAAAAACTTGCCGAAAAATTGTTTACTCAAGGTAATAAAATCACATTTATTCAAATGCCTGAATAATCTGCGAGTAATACAAACCTCGTAATACTTTAAAATCCCCCACCCTATTGTCCGTTTAATCGGGATAATGGAGTGGGGGATTTTCCCGTATTCTTTTTTGCACTCTTTGTCATTATTTTTATTTACGTACCTACACAACTACCACCCAAGGAGCCACCGGCGCACACACCATAGCCACGCAAACTATAACGGTAACACAATACACTATATTTGACGTAGACTATAAAGATAACCCTGCTAA
>CAMQUV010000170.1 GCA_947037995.1 uncultured Rikenellaceae bacterium | reverse complement strand
GAAATCCTTATATTTATTGGGGTGCTGCTCGTTGTGATGATTCTAGTTATGCTTGTTACAAAACTTATTGATAAAACAGTCAAAACGATGGGGATATCGTTCCCCTTTAGAGTCCTAGGGGCTGCATTTAGTGTGACCAAAATGATTTTGCTGCTCGCGGTGGTGCTTAATAGTTACCTTTTCGTGATGTCGTACCTAGATAAAGGTGCTAATAAACAAGTGACTAAATCGTTTGCGTTTAAACCACTTATGCAAGTCAATAACCTGATTTTCCCCTATTTTGATAAAGTGTTGAACCAAATTTATACTCCAGAAATAGAGAAAACTATCAATGACGTCATTGATGAAACTACAACCAAGGAAATCGAAAAACAAATTGAAAAAAAGGCTAGCGACCTTAATCCTAAAGCCTAATTAACCCACAAGAACAGACCTTAACCTATATTATGAAAAAAATTACTCTCCTTATCCTCGCGGCACTCTTAGTGCTTAACGTGGCGGCAAAATCTCCAAAATACGTATTCCTTTTCATCGGTGATGGAATGGGCTCGGCGCACGTTGAAATGACTAGAGCGGCGCTGGCGGCTACCACAAAAAGTAAATTTAGAGTGGGATTTGCCCCTCTTAGCTTTACAGATTTTCCTGTGCAAACTACTGCCAAAACACACTCGTCAACTAGACTTATTACGGACTCGGCTGCTGCGGGAACAGCGCTCGCTTCGGGTGAGAAAACTTCGCCAGGAACTATCGGTATGGATACGCATCATACAAAAAATCTTCCCACTATTGCCGAATCAGCTAAGAAAAAAGGCAGAAAAATTGCTATACTTTCAACCGTTAGTTTAGACCACGCTACACCTGCCGCTTTTTATGCTCACGAGAAATCACGCAATCAATTGGCTGAAATTGCTAGCTGGATTCCTAAATCAAATTTCGATCTGCTTGCGGGCAGTGGACTGCTAGAAATATCGCCTAATTACTATGATAGTATCGCACAACACCATAACTATCTTGTTGTGCGTGGGGAGGATGCCAAGTTTGAAAAAGATGAAAAAGTGGTCTGGATTCAAAACAAAAAAGAAAATATAAGCAGCTTGCCTTATGCAATAAATCGTAAAGAGGGTGATATGACACTCCCTAATATGGTCGAAAAAGCTATTGACCACGTATTTAATAAAGATGGTTTTTTTATGATGGCCGAAGCGGGAATGATTGATTGGGCTGCGCACGGTAATGATGCTGCGACGATTGCGATGGAAGTTATTGACTTTTCAAACGCCGTTGCTAAAGCTATCGAATTCTATCAAGAACACCCAGAAGAAACTCTTATTGTAGTAACAGCAGACCACGAAACGGGGGGGCTTACAATAGGGCGCGGAGATAGAGGTTATGACACCAACTTGGAGTTGCTCTTCAATCAAACGGCTTCGAAAGATGTTCTAGGAAGTAAAAAAATCCTCAAGATTAATAAAAATGCTGGAGTTGGTTTTACCTCGGGCTCGCATACCGCTATACCTGTGCCGGTCTATGCTATTGGACAAGGCTCGGAGGAATTTGCGAAGCCGCTAGATAATACCGATATTCCAAATATTATTCAAGAGCTAATGGGGCTGTAAATAGCCTAAACGTTGCACGTAAATACACCCAGAATTCCGTTGGGAATTACTGGAAATCAATATGAAACTACAAACAAAAGTTAATATACCAAGTTCGCCATTTAAGATAAATCCTACCCAAAAAGGGCTTGTTATTGGTTCGTGCTTTGCCGAAAATATTGGGAATTATCTCATAAATGCTGGATTTGATGTAACCTGTAACCCGCAGGGGATACTCTATAACCCCCTCTCGATACTTGAAGGGCTCCGTCAATTGAAAAAGCCAAAGCCAATACTGCGTGAAAACCTAGTGTTTCATAACGAGTTATATCACTCAATGGCGCACCACGGGAGTTTCTCGGATACTGACCCCAATGCTGTTCTGGAAAAAGTAAACGCGCCGCAGCCACACGAATTTGATTATATTATTATCACCCTAGGGAGCTCGTTTGTCTACAAAATAGGCGAGCAAGTTGTTGCTAATTGTCACAAATTACCCAAAGATACTTTCTCGCATACCAGACTGCTGTTCAATGATATACGTCAAGCGTTGGATAGCATCGTATCGTTGTTTCCCGAGGCTAAAATTTTGTTTACCGTCAGTCCAATTCGCCACCTTAGCGATACACTTATAAACAACAGCGCTTCGAAGGCGTTGCTGCGGGCGGCTGTGGCGGAAACGCTCGATTGCCACAAGAACTGTGCTTATTTCCCATCGTTCGAGATTATGAACGACGAGCTGCGCGACTATCGTTTTTACGCTGCGGATATGTTACACCCTACTGCTCAGGCGGTTGAGTATATCATAGAGGAATTTAGTCTTTGTTATTTTGCGGAAAGCACGCAAATGTTTATCGGTGAAATAAAGCGTTATTTTGCGCTGAAAAATCATCGCACACTGAATGCAAATACCCTCGCGCACCAAAAACATATTCAGAAAATAGATTCGATTCGCGCCGAACTGCTTGCCAAATATCCTTTTCTGGCTCATCATCTATAAATTAAAAATTCTTTTTTGTTTACAAGTTCATTTTTTTGTACTTTTGCTGTAATATCAAATTTGAAATTAGAAATACAATATGCTTACAATAATACGTCTACTTTGCTTGACTGTGACACTCGCAGCATTAATCAACCCTTCTAAGGCTTTTGCCCAAGATTTATCGCAGGCAAAACCTAAGCTGGTGGTGAATATAGTCGTCGGTCAACTTAGATACGACTACCTTATCCGTTATAATGAAAATCTTACTGCTAAGGGATTTAAAGCTCTTGTTGCTGGTGGTGCAAGTTGTTCGCAGGCGTCATACAATTTTCTCGGAACATCTACACCCTCCGGGCTTGCTACGCTCACAAGTGGGGCTAACCCATCCACGCACGGCGTGATTGGAAAAGAGTGGCTCAACTATACAACGGGGCAAAAAATGCAGCTCCTTGCTGATAAAACTGCGCGCACGATTGGGGCGGATGACCACGATACTAAGCTCTCGCCTAAAACACTCGTTGCATCTACTGTTGGCGATGCCTTGAAAAGTGTTTCGCCATTCTCGAAAGTTATTTCCATTGCCTTCGACCCACTTTCGGCTATCATATCTGGTGGAGTGGCGGCGGATGCGGTCTATTGGATTAATCACCGAAAAGGAGATTTCGTTAGCTCGTCATATTACCTCAATCGTCTGCCGGACTGGGTGGATAGTTTTAATCAAAAAGAGATGGCGCTGACACATTGTTCTACGCCTTGGAGGATTAGTCATAGCGCAACGACATTTAAAAATATACTTAAAACGGACATAAAAGCCACGGATTCGGAAGGGCTTTTGGATTGGGCCAAGAAAAAGGAGTGGGACTTCGACACCTTTAAAGCTACGCCATTTGCAAATACATATATACGTGATTTTGCTGTGCAGACTATTATTCACGAGAAATTGGGCAATGACAAGCATACGGACCTTTTGAATGTTGTGTTTGACCCTTCGAGATATGTTGGAGAAAAATATGGTACACAATCGATGGAAACGGAAGACTGTTTTTATCGTATGGATAAAGAAATTGCTAGTATCCTTGAGTACCTCACATCACAATTTAAGAAAGAGGAGATTCTTGTTATTCTAACCTCAGACCACGGGGCGGCAGACCAACATATTGAGACTAATAAGAACCCTTCGGG
>CAMQUV010000169.1 GCA_947037995.1 uncultured Rikenellaceae bacterium | reverse complement strand
CTTTAACCATATAGCAGTTAGCAGGGTTATCTTTATGGTCTACGTCAAATATAGTATATTGTGTTACTGTTACAGTTTGTTTGGTGATGGTGGGTGCGCCTGTGGCCCCTTGGGTTGTAGCTGTGTAGGTTACTTTAGCGGAGCGAGGTTTAGAGGTTGTGTCTTAAGAGTGTCTCTATGCAGGGTCGTGTCCTGAGCCTCCCCAGGGGTTACACCTTAGGATTCGCCATATAGTTTTGATTAGTCCTTTAATCGGTCCATATTTTTGCAGTGCATCCACAGCGTACTGAGAGCACGTAGGTGTAAACCTACAGTGTGCCGGTGTCACAGGAGAAATAAATTTCTGGTATCCCCTAACAGGAAGTATCAGAAGTTTGATTATTAATTTTTTCAAGAGTTCGAAGTAGCGCATTTTTGATTGTATTAAACGGTAGCACAGTATTAGCCGTGTACATTATAGCGATATTGCCCACGGGGAATGCCTGTTGATTAATTCGAGCAACTTCTTTGATTTGTCTGCGCACTCTGTTACGGTCGGTAGCATTGCGCAGGAATTTTTTGGAGACAACGAACAACGTCTGCTGTTGTTTTGTCAGTTCTATCTTCTCCGTAGTCTCATTTCTTGTCTGTACCACCAATCTAATAGGGTATTGGTGTGAAACGATGTTCAGATTGTCGGCATTTTCAAACAGCGACTGAATAGTAATTTTACTTCGCAGAATTTTGCTCTTTGGAAGACTTAACTTATTATTCATAGTTCAGACGCTTAATTACTTAGCAACCGCAGTAGCTGGGCGTGGTTTTCTAGTTTTGCTGGTACAGCTAAATTGTGGGATAACTGGTGCCGTTCTAAGCGCGAATTCTTCGACATCAACATTTTTGCTATTCGCAATAAGGAATTTGTCTAGCGCCGTTGCAATCGAAGGGAATTTGGGCGAAGGAGCTGCTATATCAACAGTTGTCATTGCCGTTTCAAATATCTCTTTGGCCGTAAGTAGCCCGAACGTTGCTATTTTGACATCTGAGTTAACCAAGTCGAAGTTTCCAGCGAGGGTTTTGACTTCGGCAGGGCTATATAGCGCTACGATTTGGTAGTCATTGAGTTTGACATTCGACAGGTCGGCTGGCACAGTATGCGATACAATCAGTTTCGAGAAAGTTACGCCATTGTTGTTGAGCGTAATGATTTGCTCCTCTTTGTGCGAGTCGTTAAGTGGGAATATGTATTTTAGGTCTTTGTTCTTCGCAAGCAGTTCGACAAGGCTCTGGAATGAGTTTTGTGCAAAGTGAATTTTGCGTTTTCGGTACACAATGTATTTTTGTAAGTACAGAGCTATAGTCTCCGTAGTGCAAAAGTATTTCATCGATTCGGGTATAGTAATCCTATCCTCCGTCGTAAGAGTGAAGAAATAGTCAATCGCGTTTTTGGACGTAAATATGATTGCTTGGTGTGCTAGAATGTCTACCCGCTGCGCTCTGTACTCTTTCAACTCAACCGGCTGAATGTTGATGAGAGGCATAAAATCGAATGTCACTTTATGTTTAGTCGCTATGTCGGTAAACGGGTTTTTTTCGGTCGTTGGTGCTGGTTGCGATATTAGGATTCTATTGATATTCATAATAGATTGTTACGTAAAGAAATATATTTTGTATATGTATTTCAAGTGTTTAAAGCCATTAAAGCCTTCTAATTAAGCTACTTAGTAGTGCCGCCATAACAGTGTATGGGAGCAATTCTGTGGTGCAAAGGTACAAAAACCATTGCAAAAAAGAAATTTTTTTGTATTTAAGATAGATTAATACCCGTAATATGTGCCAAATTGTTAATAATCCAATTGTCGACAGTGCCGCAATTGTCATCGTATATGAGAATGTTGCTAGTATCGCAACCGGTGCGTAAACCAGCGTAAACGCTGCTATGTTGAACTTACGGAGCTGCTGTAAATCGGAAAATAATTCGGTGTTTGTACTAACCCTGCCGCACCAATTATTAAACATTGCCTGCAATATTGATGTCATTAGCAAAGCTAACCACGTTATTCCAAATATCGCAAACTCCATCGTCTGCAATCCTTCGACTTTGACAGATAAAATTGTTGTCGTAGTAAGTGCTATCGCCACCTGGAACAGCTGCTGACCGTATGAAAGGAATTTGACGAAATCTTGACTCGGCGTTTCGATATAATTTAACGTCCCCTGTACCGAGAAAATGTTTTTGAGAATTAACCTAATTGGATGAATGAACCGATATATCAGAAAACTGTAAAAACATATTATAATTAGTACTATGCTGGCCACTTGTGTCGAGCTTTCGATGGGTCGGTCGGTCGAAACACGTGGTGGGTGCTCGGTAGTGTATTTGGGCGCGATGAGTTTGTTTTGGTGCCCGAAGAGCTCTTCGGGAGTCACAAATATAATGCCTTCAGAGTGTGTGATGCTATCGCTAGGGATGTTCGCAATAACCGTTTTTGCAGGCACAGTGAGGTGACTCGTCGTGTCAGTGGAGTTTTGTGGTTGCGTCGTATTAGTGCCAATCGTAGTATTATTATTGGCGTGCGATTCGTTCGTTGGCAAGGCTTTGTAGTCTAAGATAAAACGGTTTTTTTTAGATGGTGCAAAGATAGCTAAAAAAATCTAGCAATTAAAGATTATTCACCCAACACCTTTATTAGAGTAGTCAGTGAATTGATTTGTGAGGGTATGTAAGTTTGTCGCATCTGTCGCGTTACAACTTTTCTCGCTAAATGGAGCTCTTGTGGAGTAGCCCTTGAGCTTATTGAGCTGAGTGTCAGTGTGATATTGAAAATTTGGTCTTCGTTAAGTATGTCGCATAGTTGCTCGCACTTATTAATATAATCAGTAATACGGCCATTATGAAAGTCACTTATCATCTCGATTTTCAGTTCTAGTTCGTGGCTAAATATTCCCAATTGTTTGGCGTCGTGCACTATATTTTGGGTTTTGATGCTGTCGAGCGAGCTAGGGTTTGCCAGCATTGATACCACCTCTTTATTTATAATTTCGTAAAAAAGTTCGTTCATCACCTTGACTGTAAACACCTCGTTAGCTTTTATTTGGTTGTCTCGTAGTAGTATATATATATCTGAAAGATAGTAGTTTAGCTCTATATTCTCGATAATTTCCCAGTACGGTTGGTTGATGATTTGGGTGTCAATTTGTCGCACTAATTGTTCGGAAAGTTCTTGGGCTTTATTTATGTTTTGTTTATCGAGTTGTGTCTCTATCTGATAGATTTTCCACATTTCGGAGCCCTTGGTAGAGAACTGAATATGTTGCAGTTTTTTGATAAGTTCCTTTGGGTCGTATGCTTTATTGATTTGGTTAATCACATCGCCGTTTGCATTGAAGACTAAAATTTTCGGGTAGTCAGTAACGTTATATTGGTTTGCAAAGTTAGCGCCAAGGCTTGTTTGCGTGTCGAATTTATATGTAACGAAATTGGCATTTATATATTTATAGAGCTCTTCGTTTTGGTTGAGCGCTATATTTTGCCAATGGCTTCGATAGTTCCAGGGTGCGTGGAATTCGACAATAAGGAGTTGTTTTTTTTGTTGCGCCAATTTGAGCGCTCCATAGATGTCTCCGTTATTGAAATAATCAACTCCCTGCCCAGCTGCCTTCAATAGGCTGAGCTCGGCAAGGAGTAGGATTAGTATAATCTTAACTATTTTCAAATTGTTAAGTGTTATTTTATTATTAGTTAGAGTATATGTGGTTGGTTATGATTATGCTTTACAGCCGTCATCACATCCTTCACCACAA
>CAMQUV010000168.1 GCA_947037995.1 uncultured Rikenellaceae bacterium | reverse complement strand
ATTTTACTGCAGTTTTCTCATCATCCCGACGAAAAAAGCTGCCGCCTTTATTTTTGCTATTCATTTTTCTTAATAATTTGTGGCAAAGTTAGCACTTATTTTTTTACCTTTGCTTATACTTTAAATAAAAAATAATATGAAATATAATTTTGACACTTTTATTGACCGCAAAACTACTGATTGTGAGAAATATTCTAACAACCTTTCAGTTTTCGGAACCAACGACATTCTACCGCTGTGGATAGCGGATATGGACTTCGCCTCAGCCGATTTTATCGTCGACGCCATTACCGAACGAGCCAAACACGGTGTCTACGGATATGCGTGCAGATGCGAAAGTTTCTGGAAAGCAGCGCAGTTCTGGATTGAAAACCAATCAGGATGGAAAGTCGATGCCAAATGGATGCACTTCTCACCGGGAGTGGTAGCGGGGGTAGTGTTCTCTATTCTTGCAAACTCCAAAGAGGGCGAAGGCGTGCTACTGCAACCGCCAGTCTACCATCCGTTTGCTAATATTATTAACCATAATAACCGCAAAATAGTTAACAATCCTCTTGTCAAAAACATAGATGGTACATACAGTATCGACTTTGCCGACTTCGAAGAAAAAGCTAAACTGGCGAAAGTATTTATCTTGTGCAACCCACAAAACCCCACAGGAAAAGTATATACCAAAGACGAACTACGTAAACTTGGCGAAATTTGCCTCAAACATAACGTGGTCGTTATTAGCGACGAAATCCATATGGACTTTGTCTACGAACCAGCTATACATACGCACTTCGCTACGGTAGACCCCCGATTTATGGATATCACTATAACGGTTACAGCGCCGTCAAAATCATTCAATATAGCTGGGCTCTGCACTGCATATACTATCATTCCTAACGCTAAACTCAGAGAAAACTACCTCTGCGAAATGTCCAAAATTCATTGCGACAACTCAAACGTGTTCGGCACCGTGGCGCTACAAGCAGCGTACACACCGCAGGGGCAAGAGTGGATGAAAGAGATGAACCAATACCTAATCAGTAATATTGACCTCACAATAGAATTTCTCGAAAAAAATCTGCCAAATATAAAATGCCGTAAACCCGAAGCAACTTTCCTACTATGGCTCGACTTTACTAACTTCGGTCTCGCACAAGACCAGCTGATAGAGTTCCTTGTCAAAGAAGCCAAACTAGGACTCAACGACGGAAGAATTTATGGCGAAGGTGGAGACGGGTTTATGAGAATAAACATCGGAGCACCCAAACAAACAATACAACTAGCACTAGACCAACTACTGGAGGCAGCGAAAAAAAGAGGCCTTGCATAAAAAAAAACATTCTATGACTATGAAAATCAATAAAAGCGGAGCTGCACTAAGCAAAATCGTACAAGTAGGGGCTAAACTTGCCAAACTATCACACACCACAGGACAAGAATACCTTATGCTTAACCGTGGGGTGAACGCCGTGGTGAACATCAACATCGAAGAGGTGGTGCAAAACCTTGACTTCAATTCTAACGAAATGCAAGTCTACCCGCCAGCTCAAGGATTCCCAAAACTACGCGAAGCTATAAACCAACAGTATTTTCTCGGCAAATCTGACCAAGACAATATCCTCATAACAGCAGGTGGAATGAACGCTCTCGATATTATTGTCCAAACGGTCAATATCGACAAACTGTTCCTTCCAATATACTACTGGGGATGCTACTTTCAAATGCTCAAAATCAGAGGAGTCGGAAACGCCGAATATAACTGCCAAGAAGAACTCTACGACAGACTCGACGAACTCAAAGGAAATGCCGTACTTATATGCGACCCGGGCAACCCCCTTGGCGAAAAATATGATGACCCCCAACAACTCAAACTAATTAAAACCCTGAGCGATAACGGTGTTGTGGTCTTCTTTGACTCGCCATACCGCCGAATATTCTTCGATAATAACGACCCGTACTACGCCGAACTGCTAAAACTTGAGAACGTAATTATCACCGAAAGTTTCTCGAAAAGCGTGGGTCTAAGCGGACAAAGACTAGGATTCATACACTCAACCAACAAAGAACTGCTCGAAGAACTCCAAATCAGACTTATGTACTGCACAAACGGAATCAACGCTTTCGCGCAACTCCTAGTGCACTCACTACTCACAACGCCCGAAGGCATTAAAGCCGCGGCCGATTTCAGAAACGATACCGCACGAGACATTGCCCTTAATATACAATATCTCCGAAATAGAGACCTGTTGGTCGATAAATTCTATGAAAATGCCGCACCAAAAGGAATCTTTGTTGCAGTGAAACTCACCGAACAACAACTCCTAGAACACAAAATAGGGAGCGTCTCGCTAGCGTTCTTTACCAAAAGCCAAAAAGAGGAGGCCGAGAAATATGCGCGTATATGCGTATCGCAACCACACGACAAATTTGTACGTTTCTTTGATAACGTTAAATAATAAATCTCAACTATTACAACATAATTATGACATACCAAGAACTTTATAAACAAATCATAGCAAAACAAAGCTACCTCTGCGTTGGACTAGATACGGATATTCGCAAAATCCCTGCGCACCTGCTGGATAGCGAAGACCCTATTTTTGAATTTAATAAGCAAATAATTGATGCTACACAGCAATTCTGCGTTAGCTACAAACCAAACCTTGCGTTCTATGAACAACACGGCGAAAAAGGACTCGCCTCGTTCGTCAAAACTGTGAAATATATTAAAGCGAAATACCCAGAACAACTTATAATAGCAGACGCCAAACGTGGTGATATTGGGAATACCTCGGCTATGTACCGAGACGCTTTTTTCCAAACTATGCCTACGGACGCCGTTACACTCGCACCGTATATGGGACGAGATAGCATCGAACCATTCCTACAAATCGAAGGAAAATGGGCGGTGATTCTTGCACTCACGTCAAACCCCTCGGCAGAAGATTTCGAACTCCAAGAGCTTAAATCGGGCGAAAGACTATTCGAGAAAGTTCTCAAAACAACGAAGGAATGGGGCTCGCACGAAAATACTATGTATGTCGTAGGCGCAACAAAAGCCAAATGGCTCGAGGATATTCGCAAAATAGTACCCGAACACTTCCTACTTGTACCAGGAGTGGGTGCACAAGGGGGCTCGCTCGAAGAGGTCGCCAAATATGGTATGAATAGCCACTGCGGACTGCTGGTTAATTCGTCCAGAGGCATAATCTACGCCTCGAACGGGGTGGACTTTGCCGAAAAGGCGCACGATGAGGCACGCAAATTGCAATTGCAAATGGCGGCTACACTATAACAAATTACAAATTCTACTATAATATCTTAAACAAGTAATAATGAGGAAATTAATCCTAATCATAGCAATATTAACAATGTCAGTGACACTGACTCTAGCGCAAGACCAAACACCTGACTGGAAAGTAATGAAGCTAAAAGGTAATGTCAAAACACTGAATCAGACTAGCTTTGAGGCCAAATATTCGGGTGACACCACCCAGCAGGCCGGCCGTAACATCGTGAGAGGCAATAAGGCCAAATCGCGCCATATTTATACCTACACAGCAATGGAGAACCTCGCTTTTACTGACCAGGGCTATATCCAAAATGCCGTAGGTTACGATGTGAATAGCAGAGGGGCGGAGTACATCACGTTCAAGTACAACAAAAATAAAATTATGCACGAGAGCATCCATTATGGCCCCACTAAACTAATCAAACGCATACAGACTTACAAATACGATGATTATGGCGGCCTTACAACTATGCGCATCTATGGTCGAGACAAGCTAATGA
>CAMQUV010000167.1 GCA_947037995.1 uncultured Rikenellaceae bacterium | reverse complement strand
CGCCTATGCCAATTGTTTTAGTTTTGTTTTAGGGTTGGTGGTTTGCTGGTGGAGTCAAAGCCTGTGGAGGTACTCGCACCAGTAAGCGAGCCTCCGCAAGGGGAGGCTTTGGCTCGCAGGGCGTAGCCTGCAAGTTGGTTGGTTAATTGCCAAGGGTTTGTTGGGTAAAAGCGGCCTGTCGTGCTGATTTATCAGTGCGGCTGGGGGAGGCCGCTACTGATAGGCTTCGCCTATGCCATTATTTATTTGTGCGGGGGTGGGTATGGTTTAGTTTATGAGTCAAAGCCTGTGGAGGTGCAATCTAGTATTGCTCGCCTCAGCGAGGGGAGGCTTTGGCTCGCAGGCTGATAGCACCCAACGTTATAATTGCTAGCGTGCCGACAGGCTATAAAAAGGTGTCTCTGACACCCCGACAGGCAATTAGAACGGGGACTCTGACGCCCTTAACTAAGACTCTATAATTCGGCCAATATAGCTCCTAGGGATACTAGGGTTTGGGTAAACTCCGTTAAACCAATTCTTCATCGGTAAATCATAGCCTTTGCCCAACATAAAATTCTGAGTAGCACTTGACATAGCACGACCTATCATATCCCAATTTATCTCCTCACTGTCCGAAATGAAAGGCACTGCATTATTCGCAAAAGAGTTAACACTCATATCCTCTCGCCTAGCCCCATAATTCTCCGGATTGCACCCCGAAGGACTATGTATAGTCATAGCGTATCTATGCCAAAAAGCCGACTGCACTATCCCCTCTTCGAACATCTGACGCACAATCTCGAGCGACTCGACAGCCTCCTGAGCACTCTGAGATGGGAAAGCATACATAAGGTACGTGTGAACCATTATGCCTGCCGAATTAAGGTCGCTGCAACATTTAACAGCCTGCTCGATTGTCACGCCCTTATTAATAAGTTTCAATATACGTGGCGAAGCTACCTCGAGACCCCCAGAGACCGCAATACACCCCGCACGTGCCAATAACTCGGCGAAATCACTGTCGAAACTTTTTTCGAAACGGATATTACCCCAAAAACTAACCACCATCCCCTCATCTATAATCAACTGGCACACCTCTCTCAAAAGACGTGGCGGCAACGCCTCGTCAGTAAAGTGAAAGCCCGTTACGCCAGTCTGACTAATCAGGTCTTTCATTCGATTGACTACAACCTCCGCTTTTGGTGCGTCATACCTAGAGATATAATCTAAATGCGTATCGCAAAAAGCACATTTTGCCCAATAACACCCGTGCGCCATAGTCAATTTATTCCACTGACCATCACTCCACAACTTGTGCATAGGATTAGTAAATTCAACCAGCGAGATATACTCATCTAACTTCAAGTCAGAGTAATCGGGCGATGGCAAATCGTTGAAAGCAACGTTCTTATCCCAATTATTAGAGTCCACAACCACCCCCGACTCAACATATTTTGCCCGTATAATATCACTTTTGGCTATCTCACCACCAACATATCGCCCCACAGTCTCCACCGGCAACTCACCATCGTCAAAAAGCAGAAAATCAACGTCCTCAAAAAACCTAACATCACTAATACTTCTCAACTCCGTATTGACATAACCACCCCCTACTACCACACAGCAATCCTCTCTTTGCTGCTTGACATACTGCGCCAAACGCATTGCCATCATAACCGTACCCGGGAAAGGAAGCGTAAAACCTACCACCGCAGGGGCGAAAGTGCTAAATTTCTCTTCGAAAAGCGCTATCGCTAACTGCTCTAACTCATTGGCAGGGCTCGTTTGAAGCCTTGAATATATATAATCAAACGTAGGAGCCGAAACAGATAGCTGCTCCTCATATCGTATTAGAGAAAAGTTACATCCCAAAACTCCAGCCACAAAATCAGCCAAATCCTCAATGTATATAGTCGCATAATGAAGCGCCTTATCCATCGTTGAAGTAGTGCCATAAGCCCACTCAATATCCTCCTCTTTAATCTTCTTAAACTGCGTAGCCTCAGGCAAAAATCCCCGAATTGCTATCCTATTTGCTAGCGTATTATCCCGGCCTTTGAGGAATCGCCAAACACTATCAATCGTTAATAGATACTCACTCTTGAGCATCGCCACACTCTTTGCCTTGGCCGAAAGTTTATCTTTCTGAAAGGCGCGCTCGAATAAATCCTCCAAAAACGAACGGCAAAAAATCTTATCCGCCAACTCTATCCCCAAATCGCACTGCAAAACATCGTGACCGCCCTCCTTTAGCCACGCTTTTAGTACACCCGTAGCTGGGTAAGGCGTGTTTAATTGCACAAATGGAGGGGTGACCAATAGGTATTTCATAGTATTCGTTTATTATTGTAAATCTTTATTTTTAACAGTTTCGTCTAAGAGTGGAAATCTAAGTCTCTTGGTTGTAATACACCTTGTAAAACTTACCCTTATCGTCCTCGCCATTCTCAATCAAAGTCCTGTCGCCGTGGACATATATATGGAAATTCTTATCCAACTTTATAATACTCTTGAACGAACGCGCCTGACGCTTTACTGCCGTGTCAGATATAGCAAAATTATCCATTATCGAGATATCACGCTCCTGCTCATAACTATTACGATAGCTATTGAAACTGTCTATTATCTCCGGCTGCGATATTACCTCGCTCGTGAAAGCATCCATATCAAAAGAGTCTTTCTCCTTGAAAAACTTAACCGACTTATTCAATAAATCAACCTGGTCGGCCTTACTC
Organism: uncultured Rikenellaceae bacterium; assembly: GCA_947037995.1. Classification (GTDB taxonomy): domain Bacteria; phylum Bacteroidota; class Bacteroidia; order Bacteroidales; family Rikenellaceae; genus Mucinivorans. The sequence goes on along the minus strand of CAMQUV010000167.1, from coordinate 1,101 downwards.
ACCTCGAAATGCTGAGGAAGCTCTTTTGTGACAAATTTCTTGCACAACGACAACACATTCTCCGTATTATAATACTCGTCCTTACGCTGTTGGAGCTGCAAAAAGTCATCGACCCAATAATGAGCCTCGGCCCCCTTGTTCGTATTATCTACTATCGCAACTATATAACCATCAGCACGTTCCGTATTGTAAATCAAGCAACCCTTGTCTAACTTATTAATATTGACCCCCTGCTGCGATTCGAGCTCGAGTGCGTCGCCCGAGGGGTAGACCTTCAGGAATGTATCTTTGTTTTCGGATTTGAAAATCCCCACAGCATCGACCGTCTCGCCCGCAACCGTGCAATCATTAAAATAGACCACATAAAACTCTCCACCCTTAATTTTCGGGTGGTTACTATGCTCGAACAAATGCTTGGCCAGGCTTACCGATTGCTCGTGCAAAATAGCCGGATTGTCAAATATAGCAGATACCATATCGAATACCTCGTTGTACTTAATGTCTGTTTCGTGGTGGAAATGATAGTACTCCTCGGATTTGAACGACAATAAAAAGTAGTCCGTGAGCAGTTCCATCAGTGCATCGTCGAGCTCCAGCGCTCTGTCTGAGCAAAAACAAGGCTCGTTTAATAGTTTATTGCCTACACTATGCAGAGATATATTATTTATCATTGTTCTAGTATTCAGTTATTTACAAAAAAGTAATTATAATATTTTTAACGCTATAGCGGCGCAAGCCTGCGCATCGGCTAGGGCGTGGTGGTGATTGTCGAGGTGGAAGCCTATATGTTCGGAGACCGTATGCAGTTGGCGGTTTTCAAGGTATGGAAACAGCCTACGTGCCGCTGCTAGAGTGCAGTGAAACTCATAACGTGGGTTCTTCATACAGTAGTGCTCGAGCGTAGCCACCAGACAATTCTCGTCAAAACTTTTATTGTGTGCAACCAAAGGCAGCCCAACTATACGTGGTGCAATTTCCTCCCATACCTCGGGGAATATGCGTGCCTCATCCGTGTCTATCGCTGTTAAACCGTGGCACTTAGTAGCCCACGAGGCATAGAAATTCGGCGCTGGTTTGATTAGGTGGTAAAACTCCTCTTGC
>CAMQUV010000166.1 GCA_947037995.1 uncultured Rikenellaceae bacterium | reverse complement strand
ACTAAAACGATTTAGTAGCGACCGTTCGCTGCTGCTGATGACTGTGATTATTCCTGTAGTCACGGCCTGCCTCTATCTTATTATGTTTAGTAAAGGCGATATTCACAATATCCCTATCGCTGTCTGTGATAACGATAAAACGAACACCTCGCGGCAAATTATACAAATGCTTGACGCAACTCCCACACTCAAAGTTACACTCGATGCGCAAGACATTACCCAAGCACATAGTGCAATGGTCAACGGAGACGCTTTTGCAATTGTGAACATACCAAAAGGACTCGAGAAAAATGTGATGAACGCCTCAGGAGCTCAAATAAATTCCTATGTTAACGGTACGTATATTACCAAGGCAGGAATCGCTATGAGAGACCTTTCAACTGTTTTTCAAGCATTCAATATCGGAGCGCAATCCAATATTATGATGGCGCAGGGACTATCGCCCGAACAAAGTTTTGCCCAGTCATACCCAATTGTTATTGATAAACATATACTATTTAACCCGTTCGGCTCATACTCCTACTACCTGCTTCCAGGACTTATGGCGATGATTCTGGTCGTGATTATTGTGATGACTACGGTATATGTTATCGGAACAGAACTTAGGTATAGCACTGCTCCCGAGTGGCTCGAAACTGCTAACGGAAATATGTCGAGAGCTTTGATTGCTAAAATTATTCCCTATTTTCTGCTGTTTACACTTATACTAATTTTCTTTAATACAGCGCTTTACAGATTCCTCGGACTGCCGATGAATAGTGATACTATTACTGTCGTTATCGTTGGGAACCTGTTTTTTATACTATCACACATTGCTATGGGAATTATTCTGATTGCCGTCTTTGCAAACTTTAGACTGGCACTCTCAATAGGGGCAGGTATCTCAATTGCCTCGTTCTCACTCTCGGGACTCACATTTCCACATATGGCAATGTATCCCGCACTCGAAAAATTAGCGCAATTCGTACCGTTCACACACTATCTCGAAATGTTTATCGATAGCTCAATGAGAGGCGCACCGGCTAGGTACTCGTACGAACAAATTTTCTTTATGAGCCTGTTTATACTTGCGGCAATGCTAACTGTACCGCTACTCAAAAAACGATGCTGTAACCCTAAATGCTTCGGGAAATTATGATACGAATATCACAACTCATAAAACACGAATTCAGCCTTATCTTTAAAGATAAAGGTGCTGTACTCATACTCATCGGAGCACTTATTATATATAGCCTGCTCTATGGTACTATCTACCAACCAGAAGTGGTTCGAGATATACCCATAGCTGTAATTGACCTTGACCAATCGGCCGAATCGCGAGAATTGGTTAGACGCGTTAACGCCACACCACAAGCACACGTTGCTTTCGAAGTTAATTCGCTCGACCAAGCAAAACAACTATTCCTAGAGCGTAAAGTCAGCGGAGTGCTACACATTCCCAAAGATTACGAAGCAAAAATACTCCGCCAACAACAGTCCTACGTTAGTATTTATGCCGATGGAAGCTACTTCCTGCTGTATAATAACTTCTTTAGCGCAATAGCAAATGTTGCACTCAACCAATCTGTCGAGGTTAAAACCCATAACCTGATTAATAATGGTGTCGAACCTGATATGGCGCAAAATATTGCCCAACCACTCAAATCAAAAGTGTCTATGCTCTATAACCCATACCTGGGATATGCTGCAGCATTATTGCCTGCCGTACTTATACTTATATTACAGCAAGTTATACTCATCGGTATAGGACTTATTATGGGCACACATTCCGAATTTAAACAATGGTATTTATATCGCAATTTCCCTACTAGAACAATTGTTTTTGTCAAATCGCTGTGCTATTGTACACTGTACATACCCCTGGCATTCTACCTGCTGTGGATAAACTATGAAATTTTTGGATACCCGTTCAAAGGAATACAACTGCAACAAGCAATGCTGCTGGTGCCATATATATGCTCCTCAATATTTGCCGCAATAGCCTTTGGTGGATTACTCAGAAGGCGCGAATCGTCGATTGTATATCTTGCATCTTTCTCAATACTTCTGCTTATGATGAGTGGGATTTCTTGGCCAAAAGAGGGAATGCCACTGTGGTTTTACTACGTAGGCAAAATTTTCCCTAGCAGTAGCGCTATCGAAGCGTGGACAGCTATGAGGTCGGCAGGAGCTACAATCTATAATGTTATGCCTGAGTGGATTACGCTATGGGGACTCACTGCCTTTTATGGTATTCTAGCCCTTATCTCAGTGCGTTTTGCGCGCAAAAGAGAAAGCCGTCCAAACAACTTGTAAGCGCCCCACAAATCTAGCCAAACATTTGCTTGTTTTATTAATATTTAGTGCTATATTTGCCAGACATTTAAACGTTGTTTTTACCGACCTAGTCTATTAAAACCATATGATTCCTCAAATCAAAAACCACCGTTCTGTGCGTAGCTTTAGCACAAAACCCATACCACAAGACGCTATGAATGAGATGCTTACAGCAGCTACCAGAGCCTCTACTGTGGGCACAATGCAACTGTATAGTATTGTCGTAATTACCGATGAACAGATTAGAAAACAACTTGCCCCGCTACATTTCAACCAACCAATGCTCCAGAACGCGCCTGCAATCGTCACTTTCTGTGCCGATGTAAACCGCTTTGAACTTTGGTGCAAACAGCGTAACGCCGACCCGCATTACCACAATTTCATTTGGTATGTCAACGCAGCAATCGATACACTGCTTGCAAGTCAAAACTTCGCCTTAGAGGCTGAAAATCAGGGTCTTGGAATATGCTATTTGGGCACAACACTATATACTGCCGACAAAATAATTGAAACATTAAACCTTCCGCGCGGAGTTGTTCCTATAACAACCATTGCGGTGGGATATCCCCAAGATAGCGACGCTCAGAATTTGAGTGCGCTAACACCACGACTTCCTCTGGAAGCTGTTGTTCACTATGATAAGTACGAGGACTATAGCGAGAAGAGTATTGACGAATTGTGGGCAACGACCGAAGGGTCGGAACAAACGCAGGCGTTGATTAAGGAGAACGGGCTAGACAATCTTGCTCAAATTTTCACGCAGAGGAGATATAAAAGGGAGGACAATGAGTTGTTCACGGAGAAATACCTGGATGTACTTAGGGCTCAAGGCTTTATGACGAAATAATAATAAAACATATAACTAATTTTAAATATATAAATAGGACAAAAATTATGTCAGTAGAATCAAAAACAAGAGCGGTAACGACTTATCGTTTATCGCAGATGAAGGCAAAGGGTGAAAAAATATCAATGCTCACATCGTACGACTATACAATGGCTGGAATCGTTGATGCTGCGGGCATTGACGTGATTTTGGTAGGCGACTCGGCAGCAAATGTCATTGCGGGCCACACGACTACTGTGCCGTTTACGCTCGACAATATTATATACCACGGCAAGAGTGTCGCGCGAGCAGTAAATCGTGCATTGGTGGTAGTTGATATGCCGTTTGGAACATATCAAGGCGACTCAAAGATGGCTCTATGTTCGGCAATTCGCATAATGAAGGAGACCGAGGCAGATTCGGTAAAACTGGAGGGTGGCGAAGAGGTTATTGAATCGGTTGAGAGGATAGTTTCGTCTGGGATACCCGTTATGGGTCATTTGGGTTTAACACCACAATCCATCAATAAATTTGGCACTTATACTGTTAGAGCAAAGGGTGAGATTGAGGCCGATAAGTTGTTAAATGACGCCTTGCTGCTTGAAAAGGCGGGTTGTTTCGCCATTGTGGTAGAAAAGATTCCTGCCGATTTGGCTACAAGGGTAGCGCAGAGTTTAAC
>CAMQUV010000165.1 GCA_947037995.1 uncultured Rikenellaceae bacterium | reverse complement strand
TGTTGTTTTGGGTGGTGGTTTGGTCGCACTAGGCTGATAATTGCCAGTTGTTTAGTTTTGGTTGGTTGAGTCAAAGCCTGTGGAGACCCCCGATAGGCAAATTTCAAGTGGCGTTGCCACCGAGCCTCCGCAAGGGAAAGAACTCGAGTGCCGTTGGCACCTTTGGCTCGCAGGCTGATAGCTGCCGCAGTAGATTTACAGGGCATAGCCTGTAATTTGCGCCCCTATGTTTAGGTTTGGATTCGAAGGCCTGTCGGTGGTTTGCTGTGTGAGTCAAAGCCTGTGGAGGGTTGGGCAATCTAGTATTGCTCGCCTCCGCGGGGGGAGGCTTTGGCTCGCAGGCTGAAAGGCTGCAAGATGTTTATATTTGGGTTGTTCGTGTTGTTGTATTCCAGCGCACGGGTGTGTGCTGACTTGTTCAGCGGCGGCGGGGGGAAGAACTCGTGTGCTGTTAGCACCGCCGCTGATTGTTAATTGCCAATTGTTTTGGTTTTTGTTTTGATTTCGAGAGCCGAGGTGGAGACCCTCGATAGGCAAATTTCAAGTGGCGTTGCCACCGAGCCTATGCCAGTTTATTATTTGGACGGCTGATTTCTAATTGCCTATTGTTATGAGTCAAACCCCGTGAATGTACTCACTTACTGAGAATCAATGCAAATCACTCTCTGCATTGGGTAGTATATTATGTAGTGTATTATAGTTTAAGGAAGATATTTGTAACAGCTCCAGCGCCCAGTTTAAGGTTCAGTTCTTGTATATAATATCTACGTCTCATATGCACTTCGGCTTTAGCTGCTGAGGAGCTCAGTCGGACAGTAAGGATTTTATTTTTGAGGAATACGTCCGTAGTATGTTTTGATATATAGTCCCCCACGATATCGCTCCACATTTGTTTAGCGCTACCTTCGACGACAGCTTTTTCCATCTGTTTTTTGGAGAAGAACGTATCAATAATTTCGCTAATAGGTATTGGTTCGGTGCGTTTCATATACTATAGGGTTTTTGCGTATTATTTGGTTAATGATTTTTTATGTTTAAAGTTTCCATTTTGCGCTTCAAAGAATTTGCAATCTTCGCCAATTTGTTTGGCAACATCTTTAATTCGTTTTCCGCAGGTATCGCTAATAAATATTTGTCCAAAGTCTTCATTGCAGACAACTTTTAGCAGCGCTTTGACTCTATCGGGGTCAAGTTTATCGCAGATATCATCTAGCAGCAGTATAGGTTTAATTTGTTTTTCTTGGAATATAAGTTTGGCCTGCGCTAGTTTGAGAGCTAGTGTAAGTGATTTTTGTTGTCCTTGCGAGCCGTATCTTTTTATAGAGTGGTTATTTATAATAAGTTTAATATCATCGCGGTGTATCCCTACCGAGGTATGTCCGAGTATTTTATCTTTAGGCAGGTTTTGTTGGAGTAGATTTTCGAGCGAGTCGTTGGTCAGTTCGGATATATATTCAATTTTTATGGTCTCTTTTTGCCCTGAAATCCCTCCATATATTTCTTGCATTATGGGTCTGAGTTTCTCTATTTTCTCTTGTCTAGCGAGGTGTATTTTGTGAGCAATTGGTGCGATTTGCATATCTAGGACTTCAATAATTTCGTCAGAGTTTGCTGTGGGGTTTTTGAGTAGTTTATTTCTGTTGGCAATCAGCAGATTGTATTTCACAACAAGGTTAAGATAGTTTCCGTCGATTTGCGCGAGCATAGCATTAATAAATTTCCGTCTAATTTCGGCAGCTTCGGAGATTATATAATTATCGTTAGGAGCAGCCATAACAACGGGAACGAGTCCAATATGTTCGCTTAGTTTGGGATATTCTTTGCCGTTACGTTTAACTATTTTGCCGTTTCCGGTTTTATAAGAGCAGTGTATGGTTTCATTTTTGGTTAGATTTTCGTCTTGATACGACGCTGTAATCATAAAAAAGTCGTTAGTCTGTCCTTTGACAATAGAATCAGGTGTCCCCAGCGCGCTTTTGGTCAGTGAGAGGAAATAGATAGCATCGAGCAGGTTTGTTTTGCCCTGTCCGTTGAGCCCGACTACACAGTTGAGCTTATGTGAGAACTCCAGTTCGGCAGTCTCAATATTTTTAAAGTTAACTATCTCTATTTTCCTGATTATCATATACTTAGTATTATCTTGAATTTGTGTTATCACTTTTACCCCACAAATATACGACCATTTTTGCACAATTCACATTTTTTGATTAAATTTGCCCCCAATAAAAAATCATAACCCACTATCACACCATGGCTGAAAATAAAAACAACAACCAAATCGACCCTGAAGTTGCTATCGAAAACGCACTATCTAAATGGGAACAATTTATCGAAAAAAACGGTAAAAATCTCCTTATGGCACTCCTTGCCGTAGTTGCCGCTGTCGCTGCGTTCTTTGCATACCAAAATCTATACAAACAACCACTCGAAAATCAAGCCGCTGACGCTATGTTCGCTGCCCAAAAAGAATTTCAACAAGATTCCCTCAATAACGCCCTTAACGGACAAAATAATAACCTCGGATTTATACAAATCACACAAGACTTCGAAGGCACACCACAAGCTAACCTTGCTAATCACTACGCTGGAATTTGCCTGCTGCAAATGGGTGAATACCAAAAAGCTATCGATAAACTATCACTCTATAAAAAAACTAATAACACCCTCGGTGATATTATTTATGCACAAAATCTTGGACTCACTGCTGATGCCTACGCGCAACTCAAAAACCTCGATAAAGCCCTCGAACTATACAAAAATGCCGCTAATGTTACCAATAACGTTGCGACTACACCAACTTATAACCATAAAGCTGCTGTCATTCTCTGCGAACAAGGCAAATATGATGAAGCCGTTGTGGTATTTCAACTCGTTAAAAAACAATTCCCTAACTCTATTGAAGCTAGAGATGTCGACAAATTTATCGAAATGGCTGTGCAAAAAGCTAAATAATATAGCTTAATCGAATTATAAAATATTATATAATTAATCTGAACTATGGCCGCCAACCTTAACTCGACCGCACCAGTAGTAATTACTCCGTCTGCCGAAAATATGAAATTTGCTATCGTTGTCTCACGTTGGAACTTCGATATTACCAATAAACTACTCCTTGCAGCTGTCAATACACTCAAAAGTGCAGGCTGCGAAGAACACAATATTATTGTTAAATGGGTGCCCGGAACATTCGAACTACCTCTAGCAGCGCAACTATTTGCCGAAACGACAGACGTTAACGCTATAATCACACTCGGCTGCGTTATTAAAGGCGAAACTCCACACTTTGACTTCGTGTGCCAAGGGGCAACTCAAGGTATTATGCAATTGCAAATTAATGAAGCTATCCCTGTCACGTTCGGTATTATTACGACGCTTAACGAACAACAAGCGCTTGATAGAGCAGGTGGCAAACACGGCAATAAAGGCGAAGAAGCTGCACTTACTGCGATACATATGGTACAACTTGCTAACGAAATGACCGCGAACGTACTTGTCCAAACATCACATACATCTATTAGCTAATAGAAAGAAAATTTATAGCTTACAAGCTATACTAAATGCCGATTTTATTGGCAAAAAAGCTGTTGTAGCTCAGTGGTAGAGCACTTCCTTGGTAAGGAAGAGGTCACGAGTTCAATCCTCGTCAACAGCTCAAACTTACACAGGCTTTCAACCTAAACCAAAAATTCAAAAGAGCACCATTATATTATGGTGCTCTTTTTGTGCGTATGCAATATTGCTTTTCGGCAGACCGAGACGGGCGAAACTATGCAATTTAATTGGCGGAGTGGAGATTTTTTAGTAGCTTTGATACAATTAATT
>CAMQUV010000164.1 GCA_947037995.1 uncultured Rikenellaceae bacterium | reverse complement strand
GGGTCGTATGTATTATAGTTAGCAGTTGTAGAGCCTTTCATCTTACCTATTCTATAAGCATTAAACCTTATAGCATCTCCTGCTTTAACCATATAGCAGTTAGCAGGGTTATCTTTATAGTCTACGTCAAATATAGTGTATTGTGTTACCGTTACAGTTTGTTTGGCGATGGTGTGTGTGCCGGTGGCTCCTTGGGTGGTGGTTGTGGTTGTGGTGTAGGTTACTTTAGCGGAGCGTGGGGTGTCGCCTTCAGATGTTCCTGTTTGTTTACATTAACTTCCTCCCAAATTACCATAGATTTTTTTCGTTCACTGCCCCAACGATATTCACCAATAACTCCATCATTGCGTATAACTCTATGGCAGGGGATTAGATACCCGATTGGGTTTCGCGCAATAGCGGAGGCGGTAGCTCTTACTCCACTTTCGCAATTTGCTAGTTTTGCTACCCCTTTATAACTAATTACGGAACCGAATGGGATTGATAGCAATGCTTGCCAAACTCTTAGTTGAAAAGCGGTGCCTTTTACGAATAAATTGAGTTTTGTTGCAGCGTCTGTTTTGAAAATAACTTCACTTATCTCTTCGGCGACACTGTCATCTCTTGTAATCACAGAGTTTTCCCACTCACGTATGAACTCATCTATAAAACTTTTGCTATCATCGGCGAATTGCAAAGAGCAAATCCCTTTTGGGGTTGTTGCGACAAAGAATTTGCCAAACGAAGATTCGCTAAAGCCATACTGTATTGCGATAGGGTGGGGCAGTGATTTGTATTCTTCCGTCGTTATGGATTCTACATTTATTTGCAAATAGTTTGAACTTGATTCTATAATTAAATTCGTATTTCGGATTTCCTCTTTAAGCATTTTTGGTGAGTGTGTAATCAAAAATTACCCCATCCACTTTGTTCTAAAGCGAGTGGGGTAATCTCTATTTTTGTGTGGGGTTCTTATTTAAGTTTTTCCTTAATGAAGTTAGTGGCTATTTCAATTGCTTCGTTTAGTCCATCAGGGTTTTTACCTCCTGCCGTTGCATAATTTGGGGTGCCTCCACCTCCGCCTTGTATTGGTTTTGATGCGATTTTGACAACTTCACCAGCCGTAATACCTGCAGCTATGGCGCTGTCAGAGAGCATTATAGCGAGCATTGGTTTGCCGCCGTAGTTTGAGCCAAACACAATCGCAACGTTGTCTTTAAGGTTTTTAATCTCCATAGCACAATGCTTAATTGATTCGCCCACAATGTCTTGTCGGCGTGAAATTACTAAGAAATCGCCAACCTCCTCAGCGCCTATAATAAGTTCTTTAATCAAGAATTTATCACGAGCCTCGCGTATATTTCCCATACGTTCGGCCAAAACAACATTGTCGGTCATTAATTTTTGAATGCCATCGGCAAACTGTGTTGTCCCCAGGGTTTTTGCCAACTCGAGTAGGATATCGTTAGCGGCATACATTTTTTGTTCGCTATGTTTACCCGTGATAGCCTCGATACGTCGGATTCCTGCTGAGCTAGAGCCTTCAGAATTTATTTGGAACATTCCCAAACACCCCGTCGCTTTTGCGTGGATACCGCCGCAGAGTTCGATGTTGTCGCCAAATCTTATTGTGCGAACCACATCTCCATATTTCTCACCAAACAACATTGCTGCGCCCATTTCTTTGGCCTCACTAATCGTCGATTCGCGATTTTCTTCGAGCGAGTGATTAGCTCTAATCTGAGCATTTACTAGCTTTTCGACCTGACGAATCTCCTCGTTTGAAACTTTTTGGAAGTGCGAAAAGTCAAATCTTAGGTACTCAGGAGTCACGAGTGAGCCTTTTTGCTCCACGTGGTTGCCAAGTACAGCTCTCAGCGCGTTGTGCATAAGGTGTGTTGCGGTATGGTTGGCGGCCGAGGCCTCTCTTTCCTGTATATTTACCACAGCTTCGAAATCATTATTCAGCTCAGTTGGCAGGTTGTGCACAACGTGAATAGTCAAATTATTCTCTTTCGTAGTATTGATTATTTCAATTTTTTCGTGAATGCTCTGTATGTACCCTTTGTCGCCAACCTGACCGCCGCTATTGCCATAGAACGGGGTCTTGTTGAACACCAGTTGGTAGGACGTTTTGTTTTTTGCGCTGACTTTTCTATATCGCGCAATTCTCACAGTAGCCTCAGCGCAGTCGTAGCCTATAAATTCCGAACGCTCAATCGGCATAACCTCCACCCAATCGTCTGTTTCGACAACCGCCGCTCCTCTGGAGCGTTCTTTTTGTTCCAACAGCTTCTCTTCGAAGCCTTTGATATCAACCGTAGCGTTGTTTTCGGATGCAATTAATTCCGTTAAATCAATAGGGAATCCGTACGTGTCATACAGCGTAAATGCATCTGTACCAGATATTTTGCCATTAGATTTTTTCAATATATTGTCGAGTAGGTTAATTCCTGTTGCCAGCGTTTTGAGGAACGAATTTTCCTCTTCGTATATAACTTTTTCGATAAGCGATTCGGACGCTTTCAACTCAGGGAATTGGTCGCCCATTTGCGCAACAAGTATCGGTACGAGCTTGCAGATAAACGGTTCGCGTGCGTCGAGGTATGTATATGCGTACCTAACGGCGCGGCGAAGGATTCGTCGAATCACATATCCGGCCTTAACATTCGAGGGCATTTGTCCGTCGGCAATCGAGAAGCTAATCGCTCGTAGGTGGTCGGCGATAACTCTCATCGCTATATCAATAGGTTGAGATTCGCCATATTTTTTGCCCGATAGTAGCGCAATTTTATCAATAGTTGGTGTAAATACGTCGGTGTCATAGTTTGATTTTTTGCCTTGTAGTATCATACAAAGTCTCTCAAATCCCATACCCGTATCGACGTGCATAGCAGGTAGATTTTCAAGTATTCCTCCCATTTTGCGGTTGAATTGCATAAATACAAGGTTCCATATTTCAATCACGTGGGGGTCTGATTCGTTGACAAGCGTGGCTCCGTCAACTTTCTGGCGTTCAGCGTCATCGCGCACGTCAAAGTGGACTTCCGAGCAAGGGCCGCAAGGGCCTGTTTCGCCCATTTCCCAGAAATTATCTTTCTTGTTGCCCATCAAAATACGCTCCTTAGGCAAATATTTGCTCCAGCAGTCGAACGCCTCTTGGTCGAAAGGGACGTTGTCTTGTTTTGACCCCTCGAAAACAGTGACGTAGATTCGGTCTTCGGGCATTTTAAATACACCGACAAGTAGCTCCCAAGCCCAGTCGATAGCCTCGGTTTTGAAATAGTCGCCAAAGCTCCAATTTCCAAGCATTTCGAACATTGTGTGGTGGTATGTGTCGTGTCCAACCTCTCCGAGGTCATTGTGTTTTCCACTGACTCTGAGGCACTTTTGAGTGTCGGCGACCCTTTTGCTATTAGCAGGTTCGTTGCCCAGGAATATGTCCTTAAATTGGTTCATTCCGGCGTTGGTGAACATTAGAGTAGGGTCGTTTTTGACAACCATAGGGGCTGATGGTACTATGGTGTGCGCTTTTGAGGTAAAAAAGTCAAGAAACTGTTTGCGAATTTCAGATGATTTCATTGTGGTAGTTTATGTGTGTTTGTGTAGTATTGCAATAGGAATATCTCGCAAAGATAATAAAAAAAAATAACGCGCCAAAGTGGTTGTTTGTCTATTTTTAGACTCGTACTATAGAGGCTTAATTTAGTGCTAGTAGCAACGCTACACGAAAATTGCCTGTCGGGGTGTCTCCACCTCGGCTTTCGAAATCAAAACCCTGGCAATTAGTAGCCAGCGGCGGATTCCCCCCGCCGCCGCTGAACAAGTCAGCGTCAGCAATCCGC
>CAMQUV010000163.1 GCA_947037995.1 uncultured Rikenellaceae bacterium | reverse complement strand
ATAGTAGTGTGAATGTAATTATTATTTTTATATTGTCTTATATTTTGAGCAGTTGCAGTAAATCCGCTACAACGAAAGTACTCCCTCCCACAAAAATCATATCATTTTTCTTTGCCATTTTCATAGCCATTTCGTAGGCTTCTTTGACCGTTGGTGCCTGCATTCCGCTCAGCCCAAGCTCTTTGGCCTTACTTGCGAGCTCCTCAGGTGCCATCGCTCTCTCGACACTTGCTGCCGTAAAGAAATAGGTCGCTCCTTGTGGCATCAGCATAAGCATTTTATCTATATCCTTGTCCGAGACTGCTCCCAGGACAATAAAGAGTTTTTTGTAATTCTGACGGATGATTTGTTCAACCGTAAAACGAATTCCAGCGACATTATGAGCAGTATCGCATATCACAAGTGGCTCATTGCCAACAACTTGCCATCTGCCTCGTATATCTGCATTTTCGAGCCCCTGTTTAATCTGTTCATCCGATAGATTCAGTTCATCTTTGAGCGTTTCGAGCAATGCAAGCGCCGTAACGACATTACATTTTTGATAGTCGCCTTTGAGTTTTAGGTCAAATTCATATATAGTATTACTCTGCGTATCAGTCACTTGAACGGCATTACTACCCGTTTGATTCTTAATAGTTTTGAATCTCTCATCAGCATAAATGATTGGCGCCTCCATTTTTTGCGCCACTTTATTGAACACATCATTAATCAAGGGGTCTGATTGGCCAATAATCACGGGCGTATTTGATTTGATAATCCCTGCTTTTTCCGTTGCTATTTTTTCGAGCGTATTACCCAGAAACGCTACGTGGTCAAAGGATATATTCGTAATAACACTAGCGAGCGGTTGTATGATATTGGTTGAGTCAAGTCGTCCACCCATACCCACTTCAATGACAGCTATATCAACATTTTGGTTTCTAAAATAATCGAAGGCCATAGCCACAGTCATTTCAAAAAACGATGGCTTAAGGTTTTCAATAATCGTTTTATTCTCTGCCACAAACTTCACAACATCATCCTTTGGCATCATCTCACCATTAATAGTAATTCTCTCGCGAAAGTCGGTAAGGTGTGGCGAGGTGTACATTCCAACTTTATAACCAGCCTCGACTAGCACGCTTTGAATCATAGTTGACACAGAACCTTTACCATTAGTACCAGCCACGTGAATAGTTTTGAACTGTCGGTGTGGGTGGTTGAGATGGTTGTCTAGTTTGATAGTATTATCAAGATTATTCTTATACGCCGCCGCACCAATACGTTGGAATTGCGGAAGGCTAGAATACAAGAAATCTAAAGTTTGGTTATATGTCATAGGAATATACTCGTTAGAATTTATTTAAAGGTAACGTAGCCCCATTTGTCAGGTCGGTGTATATCTACAACGCCTGTTGGCGCCCATACCCAATTTTCTTCGTGTCCGAAACCATTTGTCCCCTCATTTTTCTGGTATCTTCCATTACTATCTATATGATATTTAAGCCATTGCACTCTCGAGAAATTCATTCTCCAGGTATCGCCAGCCTCAACCGTTTTTTTGCCATAGGCATCGGTAACAAGCTCATCCAAAGGGATTGCAATTTCCATCGTCCATTTTTCGTCAATATCTCGTGGGTCGTTGAGTGTTCCATAGAGTTTCACTGCCGAGAGCATTCCCTCAACGTTCCAATCATTTTTGAAAGTACCGCCTTGCGAATAGGGCGCAGTCATCATCAAGTCCCACTGAGCATTCATAGGGCTAAACTCAAATTCATAATAATTCTTTGAGTTTCCTTGCATATCAATAAAGACTTCAAAATCATTTTCCCAATACATAGTAGCATCACGCTTAGTAATCGTTCCCCAAAGCTGTGGTTCAATCATTTCGGCTGCTATATAAATATATTTATCATCATAGAGCATTTTGGCTCTTGTTTGGAATTTGGGTGCAGGTTTTTTATCGCCTTGAATATCAACGAACAGGTTTGTCCACGCAGCCTCTTTCCACTCTTTATCCGTAATATCACCATCAAGAGTGATTTTTTTGTTAACTCTTAAGATATCATATTTCGGTTGTGCCGAGGCCATTGCCATTGATATAATAATTGTTGTTAAGGTAATTAGTATGGTCTTCATTTTATATATTATAATGTGTAGTTAAGTTTCAGGTTTTTATCTCTCCAAAATATTTAGAGCGAAGCAAATATGGCTACGAGTCCAACAATCGCGCAATAGATAGCGAAATAATACAGTTTGCCACGTTGCACAAGGTTAATCATAATTTTACACGCTACTAGCCCCGCAAAATATGCCGCAACGAATCCAGCAATAAGAGCCGGCGTAGATATTCCTAATTGCGCAGGAGAAAATCCACCATCGAGCAGTTGCAAGAATGCTTCGCCTAGTATAGGAACAAGCACCATTAGAAATGAGAACTTAGCCAACTGTGATTTTTCAACTCCAATCAACATTCCGACTGCAATAGTTGAGCCCGAGCGCGAGATACCAGGAGGGATTGCCATAGCCTGCGCAAGTCCAATAATTATGGCATCTTTATAGCCAAGTTGATGTGTTTTCTTAGGTTTAAAGAAGTGCGTAAAAAAAAGCAGTGAAGCCGTTACGAGGAGCATAATGCCGACAAACATAACAGAGTTCCCAAATAGTGATTCGACAAAATCTTTGAAACACAACCCCACTATCATAATAGGTATCAACGACAGTGCAATTTTGAGCACATACTGAGTTTCTGAATTATATTGAAATTTGAGCGTGCCGAGCAGTAGTTTTTTGATTTCGCTAAAGAAAACCGTAATCGTAGCCATAACCGTAGCCGCGTGTACCACGATTCCAAAGGCTAGATTCTGGTCGCCATTAGTAAAATCAACTCCCAGAAGGTATCCTCCTATAGTAAGGTGGCCACTGCTACTAACGGGTAAAAATTCGGTTAGTCCTTGTACTATTCCTAGTATGATTGCATCTATAATAGACATAAATAATATATTTTTATTTTTTAAACTTTTTCATAATTGCTACGCCGCCCACTACAAATCCCAGTAATAGCACCAATGGAGCCACCACAATTCGACGTGTAGAGAACATTTCGTAGTTAAACTCCTCGGCAGGATTTTCAGAGCCTCCGCCCTGAAGCAAAAGGTACCCAATTGCAATAATAAGCACCGCAGCAGCGATAAGCATATAGTTTTTTTTGCCCAGTGGCATAGGTTTTTGAACCTCGTTTTCTGTATTGATTTTCATATAAAATTGATTCTTTAATGTTAATTTGAAGTATAGATTTGTCGATTGACAGCCCAAAAGGTAAACAATGTGTTAATCACCACAGCTGCGAGGATTGTTGTAGCGAATATCATTCCCAACAACTCCATTTCGAGTGTAAGCATCGAGCTCGGGAAGAACGTTGCAATGCCATCCGTAGCGATAAAAGTGAATGCCGAGGCCATCACTCCCGCTACAACGGCGTTGTTCAATGCCCTGTCCATAAATGGTTTACGTATAATTTTCGGCGACCATCTCTGCTGTTTAGCACCGTCGATGAACTCCACGGATGCCGCCACCTCAATGCGCGACAGCGAATAAAGTACATAAATAACCGTCAGTATAAAAAGAGCCAAGAACCCCGCAGCATAATAAAATATCTGCGTAGCCTGCTTCTCAATAACATCGAACGCCTCTGTTGGCGCATCGACATCATCCATATTACTTAGTTTAGCGATAGCTTTAACCGGTTTCGCGATATCTAAACGTGGCACAAAATAGACCTCGAAAGATTGCGGCAGCGGGTTTGTTTTGAACATTTTGTTCACGTCGACCTCTGTTTTTTTGTAA
>CAMQUV010000162.1 GCA_947037995.1 uncultured Rikenellaceae bacterium | reverse complement strand
TGCTATCCTAGGCGATATGACTATTGCAAGAGGACTGATTAAAAAATACAATTCAGAAAATAACTAGAAATAAAATAAAAGTGGCTAAAACGCGGAAAATATATTACCAAATGGGCGAAGTGAGCGAGATGCTGGACATCCCTGCTTCTACTGTGCGATTTTGGGAGAGTAATACTAAAGTGCTTTCGCCCCGCAAAAACAAAAAAGGCAACAGGCAGTTTACGGCCGATGATGTATCTACCCTCAAAATGCTGCATAATCTGACAAAAGAGCGTGGGATGACTATCGCCGGGGCAGAGCAGAAGATACTGAGCGAGAGAATGTCGCTCAAAAAGAATGTTAGTACTATCGAGTTGCTCCAGCAGGTGAGGGCGTCGTTGGTGACTATTCGCGATGAGATAAAAACATCTATCGAAGGGAAAAAGGGCGTTACGCTTGTTAATAATGACGAAGATGATATAGATAATGCGCCTAAAGCTAAATCGAAACCAAAGGTAAACGAACCTACGCTTTTTTAGCGGCCTGACAAATAAACGGAAAACGTGATTAAATAATAAGAAAATTATGATTAAAATAGCACAAATAATTGAGACAGTGGAACAGCTTGCCCCCTCGCATACCCAAGAGGTTTGGGATAACTGTGGCGTGCAAGTGGGGGATGTAGACCAGCAATGTACAGGGGTGGTTGTCGCGCTAGATATTTCAATGGATATTATCGAAAAAGCTGTGAAAGACGGGGCTAACCTCATTATCACGCACCATCCGATGCTCTTTAATCCGACTAAATCTATTACGCCAAACACGCGTGAGGGGGCTATGATTATTAAGCTGATACAGTCTAATATTGTTGTATTTAGCGCCCATACGTCCATTGATAAGGCCGAGGGTGGGATAAACTCTAAACTAGCGCAAATACTTGAGCTACAAGATGTTGAGCCACTTGATGAACTGAGTAAAATTGGGTGTGTGGGAATGACAAATGAGCCGTGTTCGTATGACGCAATCATTGCTAAACTGGTTAACGCGTTGCCCATTACAAATATCCGAAAATCGCTGGGTGCGCAAGAGCGCAAATATACACGAATCGCCCTGTGCGGTGGCTCTGGAGGGTCGCTTATTAAAGATGCTATTGCTGCTAAAGCGGACATATATATTACGGGAGACCTCAAATATTCACACTTTGTGGAGTTTGATGGACTCATTTCGCTTGTTGATATTGGACATTTTGAGAGCGAAGTGCAATTTTGTGACATATTACTTTCTCTTTTGTCAAATTTTTTTCCTAACTTTGCATCCCAAGCTATCACTAAAAATCCTTTTCACTAACAGTGCAGGGTTTCTAGCGCAGCAAGGCTGTGGTAATCTCATTAAAACAAGAGCTCACCACGCCAACACATCACAAAAAAAACAAAAGATTTATTAATCTTACAACGAATTAAAATAATAACGCCCCATTTCTTATTATTATGGCTACCAAAAACACTAGCAACGAACCTATCGAATATTCTACGAACCAAAAAATAGAATTCCTTTTTGAACTTCAACAAATTGATAGCAAAATCGACCAAATTAACCTTATCAAAGGTGAACTACCACTCGAAGTTGCTGACCTCGAAGATGTTGTTGCTGGACTTGTTACACGTAGCGAATCCCTACTCACTGAGTCGGAAGAACTTACAGCTGCTATCAAAAACAATAAGGAAATTATTGATAACGCTAAAGTGCTTATCGCTAAATATACCGAACAACAAAAAGAAGTGCGTAACAATCGTGAGTACGAATCTATCGGCAAAGAAACCGAATACCAACAACTCGAAATCGAACTCGCCGAAAAACATATCAAAGAACATAACGTCGAAGTTAAAATAACTAAGAAACTCATAGAAGAAACGAAAGAAATTCTTGTTGGGAGAAAACTTGACCTCGAAAATAAACAAATCGAACTTAGTAACATCGAAGCCGAAACGCAAAAAGAAATCGAACAACTGACTCAACAAGCTGAACTGCAAACTGAGAAAATCGAACAACACCTACTCGATATGTACAGACGTATCAGATCGAATGTCAGAAACGGTCTTGCCGTTGTTGAAGTGCACAGAGATGCCTGCGGAGGTTGCTTTAATAGAATCCCACCGCAAAGACAACTCGATATCAGAATGGCTAAAAAAATTATCGTCTGCGAATATTGTGGCAGAATACTTACCGTTGCCGAACTAGCTCAAGAATAAATATACATAATTGCCCTTTTGTCAGTCGCGAACTGACAAAAAGGCAAATACTGACACAAAATCCTTATATATAACGTTGGCACGGTTGTTGCACCTATTATATATATAAATCATACCCCTTAATCTTATCATTATACTACTTGATATAGATATTAAACCTAAAAAAACTGCTATTGAGTAAATTCTACTATTTTAAATCATACACATATTGCTCCATATAATGGCCCATCTAACGCTATAAACATTTATCGTTAAAAGTAACCAAATATGCCCAAGCTCTAATTATGTGATTGTTAACCCAACTTTTTTGAACAAAAAGTAGTAAAACTCTTATAATATGCAAAATTCTAACAGCACTAAGAAAAATCTTATTTCTAGATATGGTGCAAAAACTGCTGCCAATAAAAATGTCACTGACAACATTGGTGCAAACATCGATAATAAATATAACAAAAATAATAACGAAGACACTTTCCTAATCCAACAATTTGTTGACGGAGACCAAAACGCTGTTAATATCCTGCTTACAAAACACCATCGTAAACTCTATAACTATATCATTACACTTGATAGCTCCAGAGCCGATGACCTTCTGCAAGAAACACTTATCAAAATCATCGCTACTATCAAAGCTGGTAAATATCAAGACAAAGGTAAATTTATTGCCTGGGCTATGCGCCTGGCTCATAATATTGTTATTGATAGCTATCGCTCGAACAAAAATAAACGCACTATCACTAACGATGATGCAGGTTATGATATCCTTTCGCAAAATGCTCCCGAAAACCCCTCGGTCGAAGACGATATTATTACTAGCCAAATACACGAGCAAGTCAGACTGCTCGTCGAACTGCTACCCTCAGAACAAAAAGAAGTTGTCCTAATGAGACACTTTATGAACCTCTCGTTCAAAGAAATATCCGAACAAACCGGAGTGAGTATCAATACCGCACTCGGACGTATGAGATATGCCCTCATAAACCTACGAAAACTTATTGATGAGAAAAAACTCGCACTTATCTAACTATTAACTATTTAGTGCCTGCGCAAAACCTTAGTTTGAAATTCCCACATATACATACCAAAAAAAAATGTCACTTTTAAAACATTTTTAACACAAATAATTTGGAGCGTATACTTTTTTTGCTTATCTTTGCACCCGTATTAAATACATAACCATTCCTCAATAGCTCAGTTGGTTAGAGCATCTGACTGTTAATCAGAGGGTCCTAGGTTCAAGTCCTAGTTGAGGAGCATACACCAAAAAAAACTTCGAAATACCTAATCGTATTCTCGAAGTTTTTTTTCTATATATATATATATATATATATCATACCCCTCCCCCCTCAACCCCCTCTCTACATTCACTACCCCCTACCCATTGTATATTCTGGAAATCAGAACCATAACTGTACGCATCGAATCATATATTTATTGTTATGATAGTTAGGCGTAATTCCGACTTATAACACGCAATACTAAGGTGCATAGAGTGCCTCATATAGCGCAACAGTGTTTGACGAGGAACAAAAAAATGCACTCTCGCACCGCGAAGATTATTTTGAATCAATAATGTCTAACCAGGTAAATTTAATTGACCAAACCGAAATCAA
>CAMQUV010000161.1 GCA_947037995.1 uncultured Rikenellaceae bacterium | reverse complement strand
ATGGACGGGACTCGAACCCGCGACCCCCTGCGTGACAGGCAGGTATTCTAACCAACTGAACTACCACACCGTTTTGTACTGGTGAAAGAGAAGTTTCTCGTTCTTTAGTGGTGCAAAGATAGATTAAAAATGATTACACTCCAAATTTTTTGTCCAGAAAGTTGTTAAAAATGATGCTTTTTTTTTGAGAAGACTATCCGAATTGATGCAAATGGCATAAAATGAGATAGATACATAGGGTTCACTCGAAGTGATTTTTTTTCGCTATATTTGTAAAATTATTCAATTACACTTATTTAATTATTCATATATGAAGATTATTAGAAAACAATTTCTCGAAAATGTGGCGCAAACCTCACCGCAATCTATGATGGTAGAAGTCGAAAATGCACAAGGAATTTACCTAATTACACCTGATGGAAAAAAAATTGTAGACCTCGTTTCAGGTGTGTCGGTTAGCAATGTCGGTCACCATAACCCTAAAGTCGTTGAAGCGGTTGTTGAGCAAGCTCAAAAATATATGCATACAATGGTATATGGCGAGACTGTGCAGCGACCACAGGTGGAATATGCCGCGGCTCTGGCACGAAATCTGGGGGATTCGCTGGATAGTGTCTACTTTGTGAACAGTGGGGCGGAGGCCATCGAAGGGGCGATGAAATTGGTTAAACGACATACTGGGCGCACTCAAATAATCTCAATGAAAAACGCTTATCACGGGTCAACGCAAGGTGCTCTAAGTATTCAGGGGGCCGAAGAGTTTAAAACGGCATTTAGACCATTGATTCCTGATTGTCAGCAAATTAGATTTAATAATATAACCGATTTGAACGAAATTACTGAGCGTACGGCGGCTGTTTTTACAGAAATAGTACAGGGCGAAAGTGGAATTAATCCGCCCGATCGAAATTGGCTCGTTCAACTACGAAAACGTTGCGACGAGGTCGGAGCGTTGCTAGTTGTCGACGAAATTCAAACGGGATTTGGTCGCGTTGGAACAATGTTCGCGTTCCAGAAATGGGGGGTGAAACCCGATGTTGTATGCTTGGCTAAAGCGCTCGGAGGAGGAATGCCGCTCGGGGCGTTTGTTAGCAGTAAAAAGATTATGATGGACTTGACGCACTCGCCCGTTTTGGGGCATATTACTACGTTTGGCGGTAACCCCGTTTGCTGTGCGGCGGGACTCGCTGCGCTTGGTGTTATCGAAAATGAGGAGCTGTGTAGTAATGCAGCTGTAATGGGCGAAATTTTTGAACGAAGACTTGAAAAACATCCATTTGTTCAGGAAATTAGACGCGCTGGGCTGCTGATGGCTGTCGAATTGGGAAGCTCGGAAAAGCTTTTTGCCGTTATGGATTCATTGATTAAATGGGGGTATATGAGTGATTGGTTCCTGTTTTGTGACACAGCTTTTAGGATTTCGCCGCCTCTGGTTATTAATGAAGAGCAGGTGAATAAGACTTGCGAGGATATACTACAGGTACTCAGTGAAGTAGAGTTGCAGTTTGTAAAATAATAGCATATTTAGAGCTTCAATTTAATTTAACTCGGGGTCTTTTTGCGGCAGTGAGCAAAAGTCTAAATATTGTGGTGTGTATGTGGTAGGCGCTTATTGTGGGCGAGCCCTTAGGGTGTAGCTGTCAAACCAATAAAAAAACGCCATTTCCTCCCAATAAGTTAACATTTTTTACTATCTTTGCCCTACTCAAAAAAACCTAAAACCCTAAAAAAACACTTTTTATACACACATTTACTATGTTGATTATTGCTACGAATGCCGTGAAGGCGACTGAAATTGGACTTGGTTCGTTAATCCTCGCTGGGGGATGGTTGATGATTCCACTAGCTGCGCTGCTTGGGATTATGATTTTTATTTTTGTCGAACGCTTCAATATGATTAGGCGTGCGAGCGCAAATGACCCGCGATTTATGGTCAAAATTAAAGACCTTATGCAGGCAGGCGAAGTCAACAAAGCTATTGCGTATTGCCACTCAAAACATACCCCTATTGCACGTATGATTGAAAAAGGAATCTCGCAACTAGGAAGACCTATTAACGATATCCATCACTCGATTGAAAACGTGGCCAATCTCGAAGTTGCTAGACTCGAAAAAGGACTCCCATTTATTGCTACTATCGCCGGAGGGGCACCTATGATTGGGTTTCTTGGAACTGTTATCGGTATGGTGCAGGCATTTATGAACCTCTCGTCGGCTGGCGGAATGGTCGATATGGCATTGCTATCTAGCGGGATTTATACCGCGATGATTACTACCGTAGCTGGACTGGCTGTGGGTATTCCTGCCTACTTTGGATACAATTATCTAGTTGTCAAAATTGAACAACTGGTGTTCCAAATGGAAGCTAATACGATGGCGTTTATGGAGATTATTAACCCCAAAGCGAAGTAATTAAGCATACTTGTAAATTTAAGGAAACTAAAATGAAAAATATCTTCACCCTAATTGTATTATTTGTCGCCTGTATTTACAGTGCCTCGGCGCAAAGTTTTCGTGTCGATAATTTTGACTACGCACAAAGAGATACAACGACTCTGACACTTGACGTTTATACGCCCCAATCAACCCCCAAACTTAATAAAACTGTGCTCTATGTCTTCGGTGGAGGTTTTGTTGAAGGGTCTAAAAATGATGCCGATAATGTTAAATTTTATAAAACATTACTCCTTAAAGGATATACCGTTGTGGCAATAGATTATAGGTTGGGACTCAAAGGAGTCAAAAATGTCGGAGTATTGCACCCCAAAGCTCCGTTCAAAGCTATCAAGATGGCCACGGAAGACCTTATCTCGGCTACAAAATTTATTGTTGATAATAATAAATTGGTAGGTGTTGATACCTCTAAAATTGTACTCGTGGGAAGTAGCGCCGGGGCTATAACTGTCCTTCGCGCTGACTATGAGCTTACTAATAGAACCGAAATGGTTAGCAGTCTACCCGAAAGTTTTAGATATGCTGGCGTGGTCTCTATGGCAGGGGCGCTATTTACCGATAACGGAAAACCTAGATATATGAGAGAGCCTGCGCCTACGTTTATGCTGCACGGGACGAAAGATAAAGTTGTCTTTTATGGTGGTGTGAAAATGTTTAACCTTTCGGTTGCGGGGACTGCTAAATTGACGAAAATATTTGAAAAAAATAAATTTAACTATTGGACATACAGATTTAAAGGTGCTACGCACGAAGTCGCTACATTCCCTAGGGTCTATTTGAATAGCCAAATCGAAGAATTTATCCAGTCGTTGGCGTTCGATAAGCGCAAACAACAGCTCGATGTGCTGATTTTTGATAGCTATGTGAGAGAGAATTTTAAATCTAATGTGTCACTTAATAATCTTTATAACTAATTATGGCTATTAAACGAGGCTCAAAAGTTGAGATGAATGGTTCGTCGGCATCAATGACCGACCTGATGTTCCTGTTGCTGATTTTCCTGATGATTGCTACTACGCTCATCAACTCGAATGCGCTGAAATTACAACTGCCACAAAGCACTAATGTGGTGGCCGATAAAACTATTATTAGCGTTAGTATTAGCCCTGAGCTTGACTATTTTGTCGATAAAGACCAGGTGCAATTCCACGAAATCGAACCGATGCTGAAACAAAAATTGGTGGGTGTCGATAAACCTATAATATCGCTGCAAAGTGATGAAAAAGTGCCGCTCGGAGAGGTTATCAAAGTGATGAATATCGCCAAAAACAATAACTGGCAACTAAACCTGGCTACTAGGCAAGAATAATAAAATCTAAATAATTTAGAACCGCATAAATACATACTATATACTTACTATATAAGGACAATAATGATAAACCCAGAACAACTAGTCAAACA
>CAMQUV010000160.1 GCA_947037995.1 uncultured Rikenellaceae bacterium | reverse complement strand
TTTTTAGCCGCCAAACAATCTTCCGACCACGACTGGGACGAACTCGTGTGTCGTTGACACCTTTGGCTCGCGAAAACCTACGGTTTTCAAATACAATCGAAAATAAAAATTTCAAGCCCCCCCTCTTTAAAAGTTGATATAACTATTTGAAGGATAATTACGTATGCACTTTTTGAAAATTTAACCGGACACTACTGATTATTCTTATAATTATTCGAGTCGAGACTCTTTATCGTTTTCCAAGTGTAGCCATTAATGTTGCCTATGTTCCTATTCGGAATCACTAAACTAATTATATAACTTATCCCAACAGTCAATACGATTCCTATGAACCCGTAGAGCAAGAACGAGATATTTGTAAACATAGTTACGCAGAGCAGAGCAATATTCCCGACGGTAAACCCAATCAATGCACTCCTCGTGCCAATACGAGGGATAAATATGCCAATTGCAAATAGTGCCGCCACAGAACTAGAGAGTAGTCCCAGCAAGTAATTAAAGAAATCAAGCAACGAGAGTATATTCCAACTAGCCATTAAAACTGCCAATCCTGTACCGATTAGCCCAAATGCAACGCTCGATTGTCGAGCCACTTTGAGCTGCTTAACATCATTCGATTGTGGGAATATACGTCTGTATATGTCCACCGTAAAGGCTGTGGATAACGAGTTTACATTCGAAGATACAGTTGACATTGTAGCTGCAATAATCGCCGCAATTAATATGCCTGCCATACCCATTGGCATCTCAGCCATAATGTAGTGGGGGAATATAGAGTCGGTGTTTTGCATAGCATAATTCAGACTCTCAGGGTGTGTTTTGTAGAAAGCGTACAGCCCTGTTCCGATAAAATAGAAGATAACCGATATAACAACGCTTAGCACACCATTCATCAGAATACTTTTTCGCGCTGCTTTCTCCGAAGTAGTCGAGATATAGCGTTGAATCACAGTTTGGTCTGAGGTGTACGAGATAAGGTTATTAGCTATTGCCCCAAGGAGAATTACCCAGATAGTTGCGTTCGTGAAGTCGAACGACATATCAAACATTTTAAATTTGTCATTATCAATAGATATTGTCATTACTTCCGAGAGACCACCAGGTATGCTAGTGATTAGGAAGAAAACGGTAATTAGTGCTCCCCCAAAGAGGATAATCCCTTGTATAACGTCACCCCAAACAACCGCTTCGGCACCGCCCATAGTACAATAGACTAGTGTCACAAGTCCCATAACCAGTATGCAGGTGTATATATCAACGCCGGTCACAGTAGTGAGCGCCAATGATGGAAGGTATAGCGTCAGCGCCATTCGGGCAACCATAAATGCAATAAACAATGAACTAGCAAGCACACGTATAGTATAGTTAAATCTCATTTCGAGATATTCGTATGCCGTGGTGACATTCAGTCTTCGGAAGAATGGCAGATAGTATTTAATAACAGGGATTGTCATAACTAATATCATTACGGCCATCGGAAAATACTTCCAGTCCGTTGCGAACGCCTTAGCCGGTATGGCCATAAACGTAATAGCGCTAAGCATAGTAGCAAACAGGCTTATCCCCACCGCCCACCAGGGTAAGCGTCCACCGCCTTTGAAAAAGTCGTCAGTATTTTTACTTTTCCTCATAAAGTAGAACCCAAGGGCAACCATACCGAGCATATACACTAATAGTACCGCCCAATTGACCGCTCCAAACGGCGGTGTGCTACTCACGGAGCCATAGTACACTTTATTTGTTCTCACTCCGGGTTTGATTTCGCCGTTGATTAGTGCCCATCCTTTTTTGAAAGGGACTATTTTCGCACCAGCCGTACCGTTAAACGGGGCTTCGCAGCCAACGCTCCAAGCATCGGTTATGGTGTTATATACGATGGTATTTTTATTAAATCCATACCATTCTACGGAGTTAGCAAAATATTTTTTTTGCCATTGTGCAAACTCCTCTTTATCGTTTTGGTCGATAGAATTTCGGACGTTATATTCTTTGGTTATGGCATCTTTAAATATTTGATAGTTCACTCCACCCATAAATAGTATATGAGTTTTTCCAAGTGCAAATCCATCGGCACCGTGCAGCGCATATTTCTCGCCCTGTATTTCGCTGTTAGCTATGTTGGTCCATACTTTAGATATGGTGTTGTAAGTGAGTGCTGATGTTTCAACTACTGGCTCTTGGTCGTGTGTGATTTGAGAGCCTCCGAATAGGTATAGGTTAGTACTTTCGGCACCACCTTGTGCGATTAGAACGGGTTGTATGCGTGCGTTTCCTGGGAAGTCTTCGAGTATTTCCCATTGGGTGTTGTCGTTTTGGATGTTCGAAATATCGAGCCTAAGAAAGTGATTTCCCGACATTTGTTTGTCCGTTGCTCCTCCCGCTAGGTACACAAAGTTGCCAATTAGAGTGGCATCACAAGAGGTTAGGCTTAGGGGCAGTGGCGGGTATTCTGTTTGGGTTAGTTGTTGTCGTTTGGTATTCCACGTGAGCAGTCTCACTTGGTTCAGTTTCCCGTTGGCATTACTACCTCCTATGCAGAGCACGCCTTTGGGTGTGTCGACACTTGCGCCGTAGGCTACGTTGTATGGTATTTTGCCTACGGTGAGCCATTTGTCGGCATCAGCTTGTAGTACGAATATGTCACTATAAAACTTTTTCTGTCCTCCGTCCCAGACATCTTTTTCCGGAAAATTGCATCCTCCTGTAACGATAATTGCTTTGTCCGAAATTCCTGCGAAAGCCGCCGCTAGCCCCAGTTGTTTTTGGGCTCCTTCGGCCGGAGGTATTTCGCTTAATTCGTCCCAGGTGAAGTTATTTTCGTAGGAGCTTTGGGCGTTAGATGACAGTGGGGTAAGGCTAAATATTAGCGCAGAAAGTATTAGTAGTGTTATTCTCATTACATAGTGGTGGTTTTTTTTTAGTTTTTGTTGTTCGTTAATATTTCTTCGCACAGTAGTGAGCTAATAATCATCATTCTGGGAATATGGAATGGCCCTTTAAAGATATTTCCTTTGGCCGGTTGCGCCACGGTACCGTCTCGGTGCAGGTATCCGTACCACTCGCCAAATTCTCTATCGGGGAAGTGTTTGTAGGTGTAGTCTTGTATTTTCTTATGATAGTCGAGATATTTTTCTTTACCAGTGGCTCTATATAGATATAGTGCGGCGATAATAGTTTCGCACTGCGGCCACCAGAACTTCATATCTTGGCAATAGTCTTGGTGTGGGAATCCTTTACAGTCTTTAAAGTTAATAATTCCCCCGTGTTTTTCGTCCCATCCCCAGTCCCACGACCATTCAAAAATAGTTTCGGCAAGTTCCACTAAATTTTCATCCCAGTTTTGGTTTCGTGCGTGTTCGAGGATAAACCAGGCAGTTTCTATGGCGTGTCCGGGGTTTATGGTTCTTCCGGCGCAGGTGTCTATTAGTTCGCCTTCGGGTGTGACCATTTCGAGAACGGCTTTGAGCTCTGGTTTGACAAAATATTTTTTTATTTCGCCGACTGATTTTTCAATTTGTTTGTCGAGGTAAGGGTCGTCGATACTTTTTTTGATACACAGAGCTACGTTCATAAGAATCATAGTAATAGAGTGTCCTTTGGCAGGCACGAGCGATTTCGCCGGAAGGAAGTCCGGTGTATCGAGCATTTTATTGATAAATTTGAGCAGTTCCAGTGCTGTTTTGGCGTACGTTTTATCGCCCGATGCGATAGCGTATTCGGAAAGTGCTATTGCGGCGAAGCATTCGGAGAACACGTATCGTCGTTTTCGCAGCGGTTCTCCTTGGGCTGTGACTTCAAAATACATATGTCCATCCTTATCAAAGCAGTGTTTGAGTATAAAGTCTATAGTATTTTTTGCCGC
>CAMQUV010000159.1 GCA_947037995.1 uncultured Rikenellaceae bacterium | reverse complement strand
ACCAAATATTGTTGTGATTTTTGCCGACGATATTGGCTATGGCGACATCTCGTGTTATGGGATGAAAACTATCCAAACACCAAATGTTGACAAACTAGCTAGTAGCGGAGTACGCTTTACTAACGCACATACTACCTCGGCTACGTCTACCCCATCGCGCTTTGGAATGCTTACGGGACAGTACCCCTGGCGAACTGCCGGAACAGGCGTGGCAGCAGGCGATGCTGCGATGATTATTCGACCCGAAAAAAGCACCGTTGCAGATATGCTCAAACGTGCAGGATACACCACCGCTGCCGTAGGAAAATGGCACCTTGGGATTGGCGACAAACAAGGCAAACAAAACTGGAACGGACAAATCACACCAGCACTTTCGGATATCGGATTTGACTACTCTATGATTATGGCCGCCACAGCCGACCGAGTTCCCTGTGTTTATATCGAAGATGGCAAAGTGCTAAACCTTGACCCCAACGACCCTATCGAAGTGAGCTACAAAGCCCCCTTTGAAGGCGAACCTACGGGACAAAAGAACCCCGAACTACTACGTCTGCACCCTAGCCACGGGCATAATCAAGCCATCGTTGATAGCATTTCTCGTATCGGTTTTATGAAAGGTGGAAACTCGGCTCTATGGAAAGATGAACTTATTGCCGACGAAATCGTTGCGGCTTCTAAAGGTTTTATTGAGAAAAATGCCGACAAACCGTTCTTTCTATATATGGCAACTAACGATATACACGTGCCGCGCGTGCCGCACTGGAGATTTAAAGGCAAAAGTGGGATGGGCGACAGAGGCGATGCAATCCTTTCATTCGACTGGTCTGTGGGCGAGATTATGAAAACCCTAGACTCACTTGGTCTATCTGAGAACACTCTGGTTATTCTGAGTAGTGATAATGGACCCGTTATTGATGATGGGTACGTTGACGGAGCGCTAAAATACCTCGGAGAGCATAGACCATCGTCAAAATATCGTGGAGGAAAATATAGTGCTTATGAGGCTGGTACTAGAGTTCCGTTTATTGTTAAGTGGGCAGAAAACACACCCAAAGGGAAAATAAGTGACGCGCTTGTCTCGCAAGTGGATATCTACGCTACACTGGCTGCAGTTGTAGGGCAAGAGCTCGATAACAGTGAAGCGCCAGACAGCCAAAATCAAGCTAAAACGATGCTCGGCAAAAGCAAAGCAGGGCGCTCCGAAATTGTCCTAGACGGATACACTCGTGCACTGATTCAAGGGGATTGGAAATACATCCGCCCTTCAAAAAGGTTTAAATACACTTGGCAAACTGGCATAGAAACAGCCTGTAACCCAGAGCCGCAGCTTTTCGACCTTAGTAACGACCCTTCGGAACTCAACAATTTGGCTGCCGAGAATAAAGAGCTTGTTTTGAAAATGGAACAAGACCTTAAAAACCTAGAGCAGAAAAATAACAGGTAATATAGTTCACCATAAAAACAAAAAGACGTCACTCGCAAATTATTGTTCGAGTGACGTCTTTTGTTATAATAAAGGAGCGTGGGGGTGCGAGTATTGAAATGGTACTCATTACAAAAAAACAGTCTTGGCAGAAAAAATTAATTGCGCCACGCCCTTTTATGAAGTATGAGCTTATCTGACCGTAGTTTCGGTATAGATAGGTATCACTTTATTACCATTAAGTGTTCCATTTGTTGGGTAAGTTTGCATAAGCACCCCGTCTACACTAGCTTTAACGATAGCGCCTGTATTAGCAAGGAAATAAAGTGTATTATTAACGGCCGATATATCGTAGAGTGACTCTATTCCGTACGCACTAAACGTTTTATTATAATCGCTTTGGAGGTTTGTTGCGACATCAATTTTAGTTGTATAGGGTTTTGATGTGATATAGCTAAAATGGTATGTAAATATATTATTATCAGTTATAGCAAATTTCCCCACTGATATTGGGAATGTATGTATGATTTTTTTGGTATTCACGTCAATTTGGTGAAGCATCGCATCGTCGTCATTGGGGATAACATAGTTCACCCACGTAGCGACATATAGTTTTCCATTTTTATCAAATCCGAGTCTATTTGGATTTGATGGAACTTTGATAGTTTCGCTTTCAATCTCCGTACTGATAGGAATTATGGATATAGTAGTACCAGCGCCGCCAAACGGATCAGTCTCCCTACCTGAGTTAGCCACATAGATATTGTCTTTATTGGCAACTATTTGCTCGTGATAAGCCTCCGACAGGTCGATATCTTTTATGATTTTAAGTTCCGTTGTATCAATTACGAGTAGTCCTTTGTGCCAGGTAGTGACATATACTTTACCGTTAGTACCCAGTGCATATCTTGGGTCGACTTTCTGGTCGTTATTATATTTTTTGGTATTAATAGATGCAAGGAGTTTCCCTGAGAGGGTATTGATTACTTGAATTTGTTCTGAGCCATTAGCTACGACATAGGTTTTGGCACCGTAATTAATGACGTCAGTAGTAATATCTCCGAGCATATCGCCATTATTATTATCGCCAAAGAAGTTTGGGGTAACGGTATTATTTTCGTCTATGAATCCTAGTTTAGAGTTCCCTTGATTCCAGTTACCTTCGTGGAGTGTAAGCACGCCATTTTGTTTAAATGTACGGGGGTATTGTGCTACAACAATTGTTTGTGGTTCGACGTTTTCACCGGTAACGATGATTGAACCGACTCTTTTATCGCCGGTATCATTTTGGGTAAAGTTCAGGTGAATTATTGATGGTGTGAGGCTTTTGGTGATATTAACAGAGAGCCAAGATTTGGCGTCGTCCATTACGTTAACATTTGGTGTGGTGTTGGCTTTAATGTTGATAGTTTCTTCACCGGCGAAGGCCGAAACGACGATTTGTTTTTGTTCGTCGGGTAGGTTGATTTGCGGTGTTTCTTTTTTCTCACAGGCAAATAGAGTTGCTGCGGCAATGAGTGAAATTGTAATGGATTTGAGTTTCATCGTTTTACTTGTTATAAGTTAATAAAATTGTTTTCGTATTTTGGTTTGAAACATTTTTTTTAACAGATTCCGACATTAGGGGGTAGTTTAGGTAATAACTACGAGTTTAATGTGTGGTTTTAATATACAAGTAGGGATAATTCAGGATTATTATGCGCAAAAGAAGTGTATCTGCGTAGTAACAATCGAGGTTTTCCGTTCGAGTTTTGTTTGTTCGTTATCCTATTTTCCCGTAGGTAGTCGAATCTTGTTAGTATGTTTACTATAATATTAAAAAGCATTGGTCGGTCTTCTGACTTAAATCTATACACTTTGAATTATGCAACCTTCCCGTCATAAATGGATGATAGTGGTTTTTTTGCAAGAGTGCTGCGCAATTAAAAAGAGCGCAAAGATTTTCACAGCAGCGGGTACTGTTACCGATTCAAACGGTATTCCCTAACACTAGCGTGAACTAGTGTTGCCTTTCGGCACCAGTGTTTCTTGTGGTTATTATGTGTTTGCAAATGTAGATATAAAAAAACTAATAAGCAAAAAAAAGTTTGGTGAAAATTTAAACCCGTGGGGTTAAAATTAATTTCCTCCCCAAAGAAAAGTGTGTGGGTGTGGGGCGTCAGAGACACCTTTTTATTGCCTCTCGGCTTTGTAGGTTGCTATTGGTTGGTAAAAGCGGCCTGTCGTGCTGATTTATCAGTGCGGCTGGGGGAGGCCGCTACTGATAGGCTTCGCCTATGCCATCCCAAATTACAACGCATATAGAGTCAAGCCTTTTATTTTGTTCTGTTTTCGAAGGCCTGTTGGGGGTGTTCTATTAGAACATCTCCGGCTAGGGGAGGCCTTCGATATTCTTAGCTTCGCCTATGCCAGTATCACAGTGAATTAGTTTTGGCTTCGAGAGCCGAGGTGAGGCTGAAATACCAGTTTCAGTCTGAGCCGT
>CAMQUV010000158.1 GCA_947037995.1 uncultured Rikenellaceae bacterium | reverse complement strand
AGCATATAGGAGCCGCAACATATAAGTCTCCGGGAAAGCAATTCATTAAAATGTTTGGTGGAAAGAATGCAGTAAATATTATGAAGAGCCAAAACACACAATGGATTAATAGAATGGTTAAGTGGGGTGTAAAAATAACGGATATAGGTGTCGATGTTGCTCGCCCTGCAATACATAGAAGTGTGTTTTATGCTTTAGAAGTTTCAGCGACAAATAGTTACTAGAATTTAATTAAAATGCTTTGGTAAATAGTTTAAAAATGGAGGTGCGTATGAGTTTTGAAAAACTAATAAAGAAGAATTTCAATTTTTTAAAGAAAATCGGATATAAAAGAAAATGCTATTCAAAAAATGGTGACTATGAAATACACTATATTAATAATAATAATGCAATTGAAATAAACTATTATTTATGTGCAAATGAGAGAAATAATAGTGATGAATATTTAGTTTGTATAATTATTAAGTCAAACAATGTCAGGAATGAATTATTCACAAGTACATTGTTTAAATACGATAATTTAATGCAACTTAGAAGACAATTGAAACAATGTGAGTCTAATGAGCAAAAGTTGATTAAATATGCAGAGTTTTTGAAAATTAATGCGCATATGTTATAATTTAGAAAGTCCAAATGTTACAAATGTTTTAGTAATTCAATTTTCAGTGCTCCGATATTTCAATATCGGAGCACTGTTTTATTTCAATAGCAATATTTAGTCAGGCACAAAGGGGATGATAGAAAAAGAATTTATCGAGTACCATTACGGAGCGGATGGCATTTTAGGCTTGTCATATAACGGAGTGCAATATATCTACCGCAAAAATATTCAAGGTGACATTACCCACATTTACGACACATTAGGAAACTTGCACGCTACATATACATACGATGCGTGGGGAAATCATAGAGTATTTAATGCGGATAAACTTGACATAACAGCAAATATGCTGTATAATATTGATATAAATGCAAGTGATAGCGAGGAAGTTAAATCAAATAAACTTGATGAACTTGCAAAAAGGTCGCATATAGGAAATATCAATCCTATCAGATATCGTGGATATTATTATGATGTGGAGAGTAGTCTTTATTACTTAAATACTAGATACTATGACCCTATTATCGGCAGATTTATAAACGCCGACGAAATAACTATACTAGACGAAACACAATCCGACATACACGGACTTAATCTGTATATGTACTGCGGCAATAATCCGGTAGGGATGATAGATCCCTCGGGAAGGTTACCTGAATGGCTAAAATGGTTGTCGGTGGGTTTAGCCGTAATTGGTGCGGTTTTAGTAGTTGGAGCAATCACTGTATTAACTGCTGGAGTTGGCACTGCCACACTAATGGGATCAATAGCAGTAGGAGCATCCTATGGAATATTAATCGGAGCTGGTGTAGGAGTTACTTCAGGTGCAATAATTGGTGGAGTCACGACAGGAACATGGGAAGGTGTATTGGTCGGAGCAGGCATAGGATTAGGAGCAGGAGCTATCATCGGTGGAATAATCGGTGGTGCTTCGGGGGCAAGTTCTTGGTATAGTGCTAGAGCTTTAGAGTTTACTCATGTTGGAACATCTAATAAGGTTGGATTAGGTAGTAGAGGGCAGTATGTGGAGAAAGCATCGCAGAATAAAGCCACTTATTTTAATACAAGCGATGCTAGATGGTCTCAAGTTCAGGATATGACTGGTGTTGGACGGAAAGGAATGACTAAAATAAATAGAAAATTTCTTAAGCAACAGATTAGACAAGGCAAGACATTCCATTTTTCTAACATGCCGACAGGTGATGGATATTTGGCTAAGGAACTTGCATATTTGATTGCAAAGAAGATACCTTGGTTTATGTTTTAATGGAGGATTAATATGTGGTTTAAAAAGAAAGAAAAAATTGTAGATTTAGTTAAAGGAAAGAAGATATTTTTTGAGGAAAATGGTAATGGATGGAGCATCGTTAGAGAGCGTTGGGATTATTCGGATTGCAATGTTCCTAAAGATGTTGAGGAAGTTTGGACTCGAGAAATTATGAATAGAGTATTGATTAATATTGATGAAGAATCAAATTATAATGAATTGGTGTTTTTATTTTCTGCATTAGGGGAACTTAGAGTTTCTAAGGACATAGTTGTGAATCATATAATTAAATATTTTAGTTGTAATACTTTAGATACTTTTACGACTATTCTATTATGCGAGATATTGAAAAGAAAAAAAAAATATGCTGCTGAAAAGTGTGTAGATAAAATAGATAAAGCAGTAAAATATTATAAAGAAATAATGATTAATAGTCCGATAACAGTCGATGAATCACACCTAAATGCTAAACATTTGGCTACTTATGATTTCAGTGAAAAAAACATTAGATTAAGAATAGAAGAATTGTAATATTCAAATACAAATCCCCGTCAAACTTTGGCGGGGATTTGTTTTGCTAAATTATCAAAATAATAATTATCCTACGAAACGAAGTTAAGCCATTGCGTAAGTAAGTGATAAATAAAGTATCCAACGAATCGAAGTGGAGCAATTGCGTAAGTAAGTGTTAAAGAAATTATCCAACGAAACGAAGTTAAGCCATTGCGTAAGTAAGTGATAAATAAAGTATCCAACGAATCGAAGTGGAGCAATTGCGTAAGTAAGTGTTAAAGAAATTATCCAACGCAACGAAGTGAAGCCATTGCGTTAGCAATATAACAATAAAACATAAACATTATAAAGACATTTACCATAAGCAAAATATACATACGACGCGTGGGGAAATCATAAGGTTTTAAACAACTTAGGTGTTGACATAACAGCAAATATATTGTATAATATGGATATAAATGCAAGTGATAGCGAGGAAGTTAAATCAAATAAACTTGATGAACTTGCAAAAAGGTCGCATATAGGTAATATCAATCCGATTAGATATCGTGGTTATTACTATGATGTAGAGAGTAATTTATATTACCTAAATACTAGATATTATGACCCGCAAAGCGGCAGATTTATAAACGCCGATGAAATCACAATCCTAGATGAAACACAATCAGATATACATGGACTAAACTTGTATATGTATTGTGGCAATAACCCAGTCATGAATATTGATCCAAGTGGTAGAGCATTTTTCAGTTTTTTAATCGGATTGTTTGTATTATCCATAGCGGCAGGCGTTATGTCAGGAATATCTTCAGGTATTCAATCGCAAGCAGCAGGAGGTAGCTTTGGTGCTGGCTTCGTGGGCGGATTTATAAGTGGTTCATTAACTGCTGCAGGAACAATGATTGGTGCATATTTTGGAGTGCCTAAAATTGGTGCATTTGTAGGTGGATTTATAGGTGGAACTGCAGGTAGTTTAGTGACGGATCATCTTAATGGGAAAAATATTGGACGGAATCAAATTGGAATTGCGTTAGGTAAGGGCGTGGCAGCTGGATTGTTTGGTGTGTTGACTGCAGGAATAGCGGGTAAGATGGGTAATGCTGGCTTAAATATGCGAGCAGTTAATGGTAAAGCAGCGGGATTGCCATCATGGAATCGTAATGTACTATACAATTTAACTAAGGATCAGTTATTTGACTTAAATGTAGTGACATATGCGAGCTCATTATTTGTTGGGTTAGCATATAGTGTTTTTGATTTGTTGCCTAGATTGCTTATTGCCGCATCAAAATAAAGTAAGGGGAAATTTATTCATGAAAGAATGTATAGTCAACGGAGAAAAAGAATATAGTGCAAGAAAGTCAAAAAGATATGCAGTAGGACAACTTGTTTTGGTTTCAACATTGTTAATTATAATGATTGGAGTAATTAGCTTTTACATATCTACTTTTATACTTGATAGAGAAGTTTTTAGTAATCTTTTTTTAAATAATTTAATTTATACTCTAATTATGCTAATAGGCTTTGAGATCGGAAGAGCACACGTCTGAACTCCAGTCACC
>CAMQUV010000157.1 GCA_947037995.1 uncultured Rikenellaceae bacterium | reverse complement strand
CTTTGGAGTGCGTGATATTCGCCCATTTTTTATATTCTCTGACGTGCGCATCGCTTGAGCTATGCATACGTGGGAACATCATTGTAGTCGAAGGTTTATAGTTTGCGCCAAGCAGTTTTTTTGTTGGTTTATACTCCCCTTCGGCATTCATATAGTATGTGTCTCTATAATTATAGTCTTGGAATTCCGATTTGTAAGACTGACCTTTAATCAGCGGATGGCTTCCATATTGTTCACGGTTAAGGAACGAGTATAGCGAGTACGGGTCATCTGGGTGGTTGGAGTTCATCGGTGGGTTCGCCGAGCTTCTAATTAGCACGATGCCGTAGCTCGAGAATCCCATAATAATCATCACCACGCTAATAAGAATTGTATTAAGCGTTTGTTTATTATTTTTGTGCGCTTTGTATGCCCCATAGGCAGCGGCAGCGAGAAGTAGTACAACGAAAGTAGTCAGTCCGCTATTAGCTCCGAATCCGAACGAGTTAACAAATAGTCTGTCAACGCTCGAACCTATTAATACCACTGTTGGTGTAAGTTTATAGAAAACTCCTGTTAGAGCAACTGCTATGAGTAGGGGTTTCCATAGGTCGCTTTTCTCTCTGAGTGGGTATTTTTTAAAGTAGTATATAAGTACCAGTGCAGGTATTGCAAGCAGGTTGAGTATATGCGCCCCAATTGAGAGTCCCATCAGGTATGCAATAAAAATGAGCCATTTATTAGCGTCATCATTATCTGCAACAGCTTCCCATTTGAGTATAGCCCAGAATACGGCCGCTGTAAACAGTGACGATAGTGCATAGACTTCGGCTTCGACTGCAGAGAACCAGAATGTATCGGTAAAAGCGTATGCTAGCGAGCCTATTGCTGCGCCGAGGAACACTGTCCAGTGTTGTGTGTTTGTAAGTACTTTAGAGCGTCTACGGAACATAATTCTGCCGAGCATTACAATACTCCAGAACATAAATGCAATGGTAAGTGCGCTTTCGAGTCCCGAGAGGAAATTTATGGCATAGGCTACGTTTTCGGGTTCGCCTGCAAACATAGCTCCAAATCTATTGATAAGGAAGAATAGCGGTGTCCCTGGTGGGTGTCCCACTTCGAGTTTATAGCTAGTTGCGATAAACTCGCTACAATCCCAGAGTGATATAGTAGGTTCGAGCGTAAGAGTGTAGCAAATCAGAGTAATGAGGAAGACTCCCCATCCACCGATAAGGCTAATTTTGTTATATTTATCCAGTTTCATTGAATTATAGGGTATAGTTTATTTTCGGAGTTTAGAATTCGGCGTTACGAGGGGTTCTCGGGAACGGTATAACGTCTCTGATATTAGCCATTCCGGTAACGAATAGTAGTAGTCTTTCGAATCCGAGTCCGAATCCGCTATGCGGAGCCGAGCCAAATCTTCGAGTGTCGAGATACCAGCTCATAGAGTCGGTAGGGATTCCCATTTCGACCATTCTGTTATATAGTTTATCGTAGTCGGCTTCTCTTTCGGAGCCTCCGATAATTTCCCCAATTTTAGGGAACAGTACATCCATAGCTCTAACCGTTTTGCCATCATCATTTTGTTTCATATAGAATGATTTGATTTCTTTAGGGTAGTCAGTGAGGATAACGGGTTTTTTGAAGTGTTCTTCGACGAGATATCTTTCGTGTTCTGATTGCAGGTCAAGCCCCCAGCCAACAGGAAACTCGAATTTTTTACCACTTTTCTCGAGTATTTCGACTCCTTCGGTGTATGGCAGTCTAATAAAGTCGTTTTCGGTAACAAATTTAAGTCTATCTGTAAGTTCGTTATCATACATTTTCTCAAGGAACGCAAGGTCATCGGCACAGTTGTCGAGGGCGTATTTAACGAAATATTTTATAGAATCTTCCGCAAGGTCCATATTATCTTTAATGTCATAGAATGCCATTTCTGGTTCTACCATCCAGAATTCCGCAAGGTGTCTTGGTGTGTTCGAGTTTTCGGCTCTAAATGTGGGACCGAACGTATAAATTTCGCCCAGCGCCATCGCTCCTAGTTCTCCTTCGAGTTGCCCCGAGACGGTAAGGTTTGTGTGGCTAGCAAAGAAATCTTCGGCATAGTTTATTTGTCCATCTTCCGTTTTCGGAGGATTTTGGAGGTCTAGCGTAGTTACTTGGAACATTGAGCCAGCTCCTTCGCAGTCCGAAGCAGTAATAAGTGGAGAGTGCCAGTAGCAGAAACCTTTTTTGTTAAAGTATTCGTGAATAGCGTATGCCATAGCGTGTCTAATACGCAATATCGCTCCAAACGTATTTGTGCGTGGTCTAAGGTGTGCAATTTCGCGTAGGAATTCCAGTGTATGTCCTTTTTTCTGAAGCGGGTATGTGTTGTCCGCGCCCCCAAGCAGTTCAATTGTTTTGGCCTGCACTTCGACTCCTTGCCCTGAGGCTGGTGAGTCCACCAGTGTTCCTTCGACGCTAATACAGGCGCCGGTGGTTATATTTTTTAAGAGTTCCTCGTCAAAAAGATTTGGGTCTGCAACGATTTGTATATTATTGATTGTCGAACCATCGTTAAGTGCAATAAAGCTCACAGCTTTATTTCCACGTTTGGTACGTACCCATCCCTTAACAAGTACTGGGGCGCCTGTCTCTTTTGAGGCTAAAATTTGAACGATTTTAGTGCGTTGTGTCATAGTTACTTTATGTAATGAAATTTTTCTTTAGTTGTATTTGGGCAAAGATACTTTTTTTTTCTTAAATTTGCACTATGTTATTCTCTCAAATCATAGGTCACGATAAAATTAAGAAGCAGCTTATAGCCTCTTCCGTTAGTGGCCGCATAGCCCACGCCCAACTACTCGCCTCGGCCGAGGGTGGCGGCGGTTACCCAATGGCGCTGGCTTATGCTACCTATATATTTTGTAAAAACCCCACTCCCACCGACGCTTGCGGAGTGTGCTCGGAGTGCTATAAGATGAATAACCTCGAACACCCTGATTGTCATATGGTTTTTCCCGTTAATGACGCCAAAACACAAAGCGACAACCCCCCAACTTCCGATAAATATATCAGCCAATGGCGACAATTTATTACCAATAATCACGGCTATTTTACCGTTAATCAATGGTACGCTAAACTGGCTATCGAAAATAAACAAGGCATAATTCGACGCGAAGAGGCAGCGCAGCTTTATGGCAAACTGTCACTCAATTCGTTCGAAGGAGGCTACAAAATCGCGATTATATATCTTCCCGAACTGTTCAAAAATGAGGCAGCTAACGCCCTGCTGAAAATTATCGAAGAACCACCTGCCAAAACACTGTTTATAATGGTTAGCGAGAATCCCGATAATGTGATTACTACTATCCGTTCCCGTGCGCAGTATGTGCCTATGAGAACGGTGGAAGATGATGTTATTTCCCAAAATCTTATCTCGCAAAATCTTGCAAATAACCCCCAGTTAGCTAGCAAAATTGCACATAGCGCTATGGGCTCGTGGGCCAATGCCGTCGCAATTGCTAACCAAAACGAAAATAAATCACCCATCTCAGACCAATTTACAGCTCTTATGAGACTTTGTTACCTGTCCGACTATCTTGGCATATTTCAATGGGTCGAATCGTTTGTGCCGCTAGGACGCGAAGCGCATAAAGAATTTGCTACGTTCTCTCTGGCTATGTTCCGTAACTGTTATATGAAAAATTTGGGACTCAATAAACTCGCGTTTGTTGTGCCTGAGGCCGAAGTTTTTACGGATAAATTTGCACCTTTCGTTGGTGGAAAACAAATCGAACAATTTGTAGAACAGTACGAACTGCTACTCCGCGACTTGGCGCAAAATGCGAATGCCAAAATATTGTTTACACACTTCGCGCTGTCGTTGTGCAAAATATTTGCGCAAGCCAAAAAAGATATCGCCTAAACTACCCGGTGGCGAAGCAGATGTAAAACCACTTATCAATACATATCTAAGTCCATCAAAAGGTATAATGATG